>JBEKFI010000020.1:0-31870 GCA_050013395.1 Verrucomicrobiia bacterium
AGCGGCCTCAGCGCCGCGATAGCCGTTCTGATGCGCCACGATTTTTTGGATCGCTACAGTCGGCTCGACAGCCCGGTCCACCGGCTCCCTGCCGCAATGAAGCTGCTCGTGGCACTGAGTCTGGAGGTCGTGACGGTGCTCGTTCCCATTTCCGTGGTTGCCTATTTCATCCTGCTGGCGAGTTTCCTTGTGGGCGTGGCGTCAGCGAGCAGAATCCCGCCCCGGTTTCTGGTGAAGCGGCTTGTTTTTCTTGAGCCGTTCGTGCTCGGCATCGCGCTGCTGGCGATTTTCCAGCCCGAAGGTGGAAGAGTGTTCGTCACGATTGTGGTGAAGAGCACGCTGTGCCTGTTCACGATGATTTTGCTGTCGAACGTCACTCCGTTTGCCGAGTTGCTGCGTGTACTGAAGCGCGCGCACGTGCCCGCACTGCTGGTGACCACGTTGGCGCTGATGTACCGCTACCTCTTCGTGTTGATCGACGAGGTCGAACGGATGAAGCGGGCGCGGGCAAGCCGCACCTTTACGAGAACGCGCACTCACGTCTGGAAGGCGCTCGCCACAATCGTCGGCCAACTCTTTGTGCGCGCGACGGAACGCGCCGAACGCATCTACGCGGCGATGTGCGCCCGCGGCTGGAAATGACCGCGACCAAGGTTCACGCTGGTCGCGGTCGCCCTGAGCGAAGCGAAGGGTCTCTCCCAGCCATCGAAGTCAAGGAACTGCGGTTCCGTTATCCTGACGGCTGCGAAGCGTTGCGCGGGGTGAGCTTCAGTGTCGGCGAAGGCGAATGCGTCGGCCTGATCGGGCCGAACGGCGCAGGGAAATCGACATTGCTCCTGCACTTGAACGGAATCCTGCCCGAACGATTCGACACCGCGCCCTCGGTTTTCATTTTCAGCCAACCTGTTTCTCACGCGAACTTGGAAACCATCCGCCGCACAGTCGGCGTGCTGTTCCAGGACCCGGATGACCAACTTTTCTGTCCCACCGTCTTTGAAGACATCGCATTCGGACCGCAGCAATTTGGAGGCGACGAATCCGGGATTCCTGCGAGGGTGCGCGACGCGCTGCGCCAAGTCGGTCTCGAAGGTTTCGAGAAACGCTCGCCGCATCATCTCAGCCGCGGCGAGAAACGGCGTGTCTGTCTGGCGGGCGTGCTGGCTTGCGAGCCGCGCGTACTCGTGCTCGATGAACCCACCACCGATCTCGATCCCCGTGGCAAACGCGAACTGAAAGCGCTGCTACAGCAGATTCCCGCCACGAAGATCATCGCCACGCACGATCTGGAACTCGTCGTCGAACTTTGTTCGCGCGCGATTTTGTTGGATCGCGGTCGAGTGGTAGCCGATGGCCCGACCGTGCAATTGTTGAACGACGAGGAGCTAATGCTGGCACATGGTCTTGAGCGTCCGCACATCCTCCAGCATCGTCATCCGCACTGACTAACCTCGTTTTCGCTACTGGCAGCGAAAACGAGGCTAACTGAGAGTACCGAAAGGCAGTCCTGCTTCCATGCCTCCAAAATGACCCGGTTGAAAAGAAACTCGCTAAGTTAGTGATTACGTCCTAAAAATTTGGATCGTTCGGCAAGAGGAAGCCTATGAAAACAAGAAGCGATATTGCCGTCGAGAAATTCCTAGCTGGGTACAACTGCGCTCAAGCGGTTCTATACTCGTTCTGCGATGATCTCCGTTTCGACAAGGATACGGCCCTCAGATTGGCCTGCGGGTTCGGGGCCGGAATGGCGAGAAAGCAAGAGGTTTGCGGAGCAATCACCGGGGGAATAATCACGATTGGACTCAAGCACGGACGCGGCGAGGGGCAGGACCGAGCGGCCACAGAGGAAACGTACCGGAAAGTGCGGGAACTCATGTCTCGATTTGAATCAAAGCACGGCACGTGCATCTGCCGCACACTGCTGAATGGCTGCGACCTGAGCACACCGGAGGGGCAGCGATACTTCAAGCAGAACGATCTCCTGAACAAGACCTGCAAAGGTTGTGTGAAGACGGTCGTGGAAACACTGGAAGACATATTTTGAAATCGAGGCCGAACCATTCACTGGAGCGAACTCCGCTACTGCGGAGTCGCTCAGTTCGAGTCGTTAGGCCACACATACTCGCAAGGAAAAGTTTATGAACGATATGATCCAACCATCATCAAACGATAAGGGAGCCAAGAACGTTGAGCGAGACCGAACCAAGCAAGTGATAATCGCTGGTTGCACAGCGTGCATCTCAGCCTTTATGGCATTCTGGGCGCTTGTATTTAAGCCAGTTTGGCCGATGGCTATCGGCGTAACAGCTGTCGCAGCGATGGTGGCGATTATCTGCTACAGCATGTTGAAAAGGCAATAGTGTAAACTTATGTGGCCTAACGCCGCGACCTGCCCCGACTATGAGTCGGGGTGCGATCCAACGCCGGTTGACGCCTTCAGTTTTCCGGGAAGTCGCAGGTTGGTTCTTGAGTCAATGGCCCGGCGTGGCGCAGAACGTGAAACATCCTAAAGCTTTGGATCGTTAGCCTCGCCTCACGTGCTTCTCTTTCCCACTGAAGGATCGTGTCTGGATTTATGGCGCTGCCGTAACGGGCAGGTCGTAGCGGATGCTCAAATTACCCAAAGGCACAAGCACTGTGTTCGTGGTTCCTTCCGCCACGAGATCAATGACGCCGATCATGTGAGCGAGACCAGTCCGGACGCGGAGCTTCACAGTGTCTTTGTCCTCGTTGTTGGGAATCTCCTTGTCCGCGAAAATCTTATCATGCGGATCGGTATCGAGTGCCACGGCCACTGGCATGGGACAACCGGTGGCAGGATCGATTTGAATGCGACCAGCAACCGTCAGGAAACCGCCGAGTAAAGCATTGGTCGCGCTCCCGACTTCCTGAATCTGAAACCGCGACACAAACCGAGCGACTTCGTTCGTCTGGCCCGGGACAATCCTGACGCCATTGGTCCTAACATTATAGGCGAAGTCAACACTTGTGCTATTGGCGATTGTACCAACGATGTTGGACGTGGTTCTGTCGTACGCAACGAGGCTTGCCGCGCTGAGGTCACACTGAAACGTCAGGGCGAGCACCTGATTGGGCACATTCGTATCGGCGACATCACGGCCCATCGCCAGATTGACCAGATTATTGCCATTGATCGGAATGTAATCAATTGTTGGCAATTGAGTGTACGGCCTTTGTGCCACACCCGTGAAGTACGCAATCGTACGGAACGTCTTGCTGCCAGACGCGACCGCCAACGCCGAGACGGCCACCGCCGTGAGGCCGGCACCACCAAGTACAATCCACTTTTTCCTTATCATTGTCTGTCCCTCACTTGTTGCTCGGCAATCCTTTAGTTCGGGCCGGGATGGCTGCCGAGGTCACATCTCTATCAACTTCCCAGTGCCATCCTGACTCGCCGGAAGATGCTCCGACAGGTCCCATAAACCCAAGACCCGGTTGATGGTTACGAGGTCATGGTTCGATCAGCGTTCCCAACTTCTTGCCCTGGGTGGTCATCGACGTATTGGCGACATTCACGGTAAAGTTCGAGATGACGTAGTACGTATTCGTGACCGTATTGGTCACCATCAAGTCCACGATGTTGGTGACGATGTTATTGGTGAAGAAGAATGAGGTGCCCAGCGCCCCAATGATTTGCCCGCTGAATTTCGTCATGCATCCATTGGAAGCGGTCGTCGTGAGATTGCCGTTGACGAAGAAAGAGCCGCCCGCAAGCCCATTGCTCACGTTCTGCGCAAATACAAACGTCAAGTCCGAGATGACATTGCGTGTGAGGGTTTTCCTGCGCAACCCTTCGATTGCCGAGAGGGTCTGCATGTATCCGATCGTCATGAGGTTGCTCGATGTGCTCGTGTCGTAAATGATGATGCGCATGTCGTTGCTCGGACATTCGTTGACGAGCGCCAACCGTTCGTTCGGCGGAACCGGCGTGCCGAGCGGGGACCCAAGACCGAGGTTGATCAAATCAACATCCCGAATCTGCACTGGGCGAATCACCGAGTTGCTTGCCAAGCCTCCAAACTCGACCACGCCTTGGATCAACGTGTGCAGTTGAAACACGTCGCTCGTCCCGCCCCCGGACTCAACGGCCACCACCAATCCGACGCCCAACACAACGACTACCATTCGCAACCATGATTTCATGAGCATGTCTCCAATTTCGTATGCGCTTCTGATTAACGCCGCGCTGGGACGAGCGGCGGCGGCGGCTGGATCGTGTGCAGTTCATTGGTCCGGCCCAAAACGGCGCTCAAAATGTCGTGCGCGACTTCAATCGGCACCTGCAACGCATCCACGTCAGTCCGAAGCCTTTTCGGATAATGGGCCAACACAGGCGCTGTCTCTGCATCATACACCTCGAAACGGCGGCGGATGGTCGCCTCGTTGGCGTCATCGGCGCGGCCCTCTTTCAGCGCGCGGTCCTTCATGCGCTGGATGATGGATTCGATCCCGTGCTCGCAACGGAGAACAACGATCTTGCTGACGCTGACGTACTGTTCCAAGGCTCTCGCCTGATTGACGTTGCGGGGAATGCCATCGAGCACGAGCTGGTCGTCAGCAGGCTCGTACTTGCCATCGGCGACGAGTTTGTCCATGTGCTGTTTCCATAGTTTCACGACAAACTCGTCAGGCACCAATAGCCCCTTGGTCGAGTAATCGCCAAAGATCCTTCCCAGTTCGCTGTTCTTGTCCAAAGCTCGGAAAATATCACCCATCGCCACATGCACAACGCCCGGCAGCGTGCCCAGCATTTTTCCTTGTGTGCCTTTACCCGTACCGGGCGCGCCGAGCAGCAACATCGCATTGAATTTCGCAGCCACTTGTCTCCTTTTCCCTTTCACTCAGTTCAGCAGTTGATACCAGTTGTTCCGACGATGCGCCTCATACCCCAACTCGGTGATCAGCCGTTTCATCGTCTCTTCATCAATGCGGAATGTCGCGCCAGCCAGCGACACCACGTTTTCCTCCATCATCACGCTGCCAAAATCATTCGCGCCGTACTTCAACGCGATCTGCCCGACCTGCGGTCCTTGCGTCACCCAACTTGACTGCACATTGTCGAAATTATCCAGAAAAATCCGCGCCAGCGCCTGCATGCGCAGATACTCGTGCGCCCCCGCCGTCGGTGCCCGTAACCGCGTGTGCTCCGCCTGAAACGTCCAGCAGATGAACGCCGTGAATCCGTGCGTTCGATCCTGCAGTTCGCGCAGACGCCGGAAATGCTCGACGCGCTCTTCGACGGTTTCCACGTGGCCGAACATCATCGTCGCCGACGAGTTCAATCCCATCCCATGCGCAATCTCCATCACCCGCAGCCACTCGTCGCTATTGCATTTCAGCGGCGCGATCCGATTGCGTACCCGATCCACCAGAATCTCTCCGCCGCCGCCCGGAATCGAGCCAAGCCCCGCATCTTTGAACCGCCGGATCACTTCTTCCAGAGGCATCTTGAAGACTTCGGCGAAATGGTTGAATTCGGGCGGCGAAAAACCGTGGATGTTCACTTGTGGAAAATTCCGCCGGATGTGCTGCAGCAAGTCCAGATAATAATCGATGTCGAGCTTCGGGTGATGCCCGCCTTGCATCAGGACTTGCACCCCGCCGATCGCCACCAACTCTTTGATCTTCTCGCCGACCTGCTCCGGCGTCAGCACGTAGGCATCCGCGTCATCCTCGTTGCGCATGAACGCGCAGAAGGTGCAGTAGACGTTGCAGATGTTGGTGTAATTGATGTTGCGGTCGATGATGTACGTGACGACACGGTTCGGATGCTTCCGCTGCCGCACGGCGTCAGCCAGTGCGCCCAACTCGGGCAGAGTCAACGCACGATACAACCGCAGCGCCTCTTCGGGTGTGATCCGCTCGCCACCCAGCACCCTGTCTTGAGTCATTTCAATCTCTGGTGGCGCAAGCGTCCCTGCTTGCGCATCAACTGACGTATCGCAAATCATGTGCTTCCTCTATCAACCCCATCTCCTTCAGATACTGCTGAAACCGCCGAATCGCCTGCTTCTCCGCGTCGCCCAACTCGTACACCACGTTCCGCGTCAAATACTCGCGCCGAAACTCGGGCGTGGCTTCTGTCGAATCTTGCACAATCTCCTCGATATGCGCAAGCCCCTCAGCCTTCGCCTTCAGGAGAAGTCGTGGGAGCGGCGTCCCCGCCCCGATGCCATGCTGCACCGCCCACGCCGCAAATACAAACGGCAACCCCGTCATCTCCGTCCACGCTTCGCCCAAATCCAGCAAACAGTCGTCTCCATTGCGGTGCAGATACCAAATCGCGCCATCCCCAAAAAGCATCATGGCCTCGTGGTCGCTCAACTTCGGCGCGCCCGTCAACGGGTAAAACTCCGGCTCGACATGGTACCCGTATTTCAAAATTACTCGCACCAGCCAGGCCGACGTCCGTGACGCCGGATCGACTGCCACGCGCTTCAGTTTCTCGATTGGCTCACGGTGCGCAAGAAACACACTCTTCACTGCGCCACGTCCCGCGATGGCGATGCCGTCCGTAATGTCGTACTGGTCGTGCAGCAGGATTTCCGCGACAGGAACGAGGCCGACATCGAACTGCCGGCGGTACATCAGGTCCGCGAGCCTTGCGGATTCGCAGAGGGTCACCCGGTCTTCAATACCGTAGATGAGGGGGCGGGCGTTCAGGTACGGCACAGAACCAATCCGCCAGCTCACGCCACGCCTCCCTCATTGCTTGCGCCGGCGTACGCTGCCGCCGACGGTAGGGCGCGACCGCTGGGCGCGCCGCTCCCCGTCTCCGTGACCTCTGTGTCTCTGTGGTTCATCTCTAGCGTCCGATGCAGCGAATCCCGCTGCACCGGCTCGCGGCCTGCCTCACGGATGGCGCGCACGAGTTCCTCCCGCCCCGCTTCTTGTGGCGTCTTCGCCCCGGCCATGTGATAAATCTTTTCCTCGATGATCGTGCCGTCAATGTCGTCCACACCGTAGCTCAACGACACCTGCGCCAGCTTCATCCCCATCAAAATCCAGTACGCCTTGATGTGATCGATGTTGTCGAGATAGATGCGCGCGATCGCCAGCGTCCTGAGCATGTCATAACCGCTCGGTCCCGGCAGGTGCGCCAGCTTCGTGTTCTCGGGATGAAACGCCAGCGTCACAAACGCTGTGAAGCCGCCCGTCTCATCCTGCAGCTCGCGCAGCCGCCGCAGATGATCGACGCGATGACACTCTTTTTCAACGTGACCGATCAACATCGTGCACGTCGAGCGTCCCCCCATCTTGTGCCACGTGCGGTGTACATCGAGCCATTCTTCAGCGGTCTCCTTCGCGTGACAAATCACGTCGCGCACTTCTGGATCGAAAATCTCCGCGCCGCCACCTGTCAACGATCCCAGTCCCGCCTCGCGCAACGTCGCCAACGTGTCGGCGATGCTCCGTTTGCCGATCCGCGCGAGATGCAGGATCTCGATCGCCGTGAACGCCTTCAGGTGAAGATTCGGATCGAGCGCCTTCAGCGATCGCAACATCTCGGTGTAATACTCCCACTTGAAGGACGGATGCAGCCCGCCGACGATGTGAATCTCGGTGATGCCGAGCTTGAGCGCTTCCTTCGCCTTCTCGATCATTTGCGGCAGGTTGTACTCGTAAGCGTCTGCGTCACGCCGTCGCCGGTAGAACGCACAGAAATCACAGTCGAGAACGCAGATGTTGGAATAATTGATGTGGCGATTCAGGATGTAGTAGGCGACGTTGCCGTTCTTGCGCTCGCGTGCCAGATTCGCCATCGCGCCGATGGCGGCCAGATCGTGCGACCGATACAACCGCAGGCAATCGTCGTCGCCAATGCGTTGCCCCGCCGCCACCTTCTCGTAAATATCGCGCAGTTCCGAGCGCTCAATCAGTTTGTTCATCGTGAAAAAGGGAGTGTTGGAGTACTGGAGTCATGGAGTAACGGGACCCGATTCGCTCTTCCCAACACTCCAAAACTCCACCATTCCATTACTCCGTCATCTCATCGCCACGTCCACCACCACCGCCGCCAAGAAAACCATGCTGATGGCCGCGTTCATGCGAAAAAACGCCGCGTTCAAGCTCACAGGATCGCGGTTGCGGGCCAGCCGGTGCTCGATCACCAGACAGGTAAAAATAATCACAAACCCAACGTAGTATGGCATCTGCATCTGAGAAATCAACCCGAATCCCAGAAGCGCGACACCCATCAGCGCGTGTGCCAGTTGAGCAAACCGCAAACTGCCGGCGATGCCCCATCGCACGGGCAGCGACCGCAACCCCAGTTGCCTGTCCGACTCGTAATCCTGCGTCGCGTAAATGATGTCAAACCCAACGAGCCAGAACACTACCGCCAACGCCAACACCATTGGCGGCCAGTCAAATCGTCCACGCACCGCCAACCACGCCCCTACCGGCGCCACCGAAAGCCCCAACCCCAGAAAGAAGTGCGAAAAATCCGTGAACCGCTTCGTGAACGGGTAAAAAAGGACAATCGCCAACGCCACAGGCGACAAATAGAAACAGAGTCGGTTCAGGAAGAAAGCCGTTGCGACAAACAACACTCCAGCACTCCAGACCAGAACCCAAGCCCCCAGCAGGCTGATTCGCCCCATCGGCAGATGCCGTTGCGCTGTCCGCTGATTCAACGCATCAAATTGCCGGTCCACGATCCGGTTGAAACCCATCGCCGACGTTCGTGCACACACCATCGCCGCCAGAATCAGCAGAAACGTCCGCCACCCCGGCCACCCATGTGTTTCGCGCGCTGCCACTGCCATTGCTGCAAGTGCAAAGGGAAGAGCAAACACCGTGTGCTCGAACCGGACGAACTCGAAGTATTTCCTTACCGAATGCATCGCGCCCGATTCTTAACATGAGACCGCATTGCCTCTCAATGTTATCAGGACAGATGACGGCAGGTCGCGATCGCCGGGCGCGCCGCGTTGTTGGGGCTGCGGACGGCCCGGCGGTTCGTCCCTACCAACGGCTCGTCACCAGTTCAGTGGTGGTATCCCGACGCTCCGACCTGGACACGTTCGCTTTTTTTGCATGGTTCACTTTAAATCGGTGCGCTATAAGAAACGGCACAGTCCATGGAACAGACCCGCAGAGAGTTTCTGAGGAGTTCGGCGGCGCTGGCGTTGGCGGCGGCGTTGCGCCCGCTGGCCGCGAAGGCGGAGCAATTGAGTCCGCGTACCGCCACCGGGGAACAGCCCTGGTATCGGCGGGCGCGCCGCTGGGGACAGACCAACATTACCGAGATCGATCCGACCCGCTACGACATTGCGTGGTGGCGCAAACAGTGGAAACGGACACGGGTGCAGGGCGTCATCATCAACGCCGGTGGCATCGTAGCCTATTACCCCACGCAGGTGCCGATGCATCGCCGCGCGCAGTACCTCGGCGACCGCGATTTGTTCGGCGAACTCTGCCGTGCCGCGCACGACGACGGTCTCGCAGTTTTCGCCCGGATGGATTCCAGCGGCGCGAGCGAAGAGTTTTATCGCGCGCATCCGGACTGGTTCGCTGTTGATGCCGAGGGCCGGCCCTACCGCGCGCGCGAACTTTACGCCAGTTGCGTCAACGGCCCGTATTACGCCGAACACATCACCGCGATCATCCGCGAAATCATCGAGCGCTATCACCCGGAGGGGTTCACCGACAACAGTTGGAGCGGGCTCGGTCGCACCGGCATTTGCCACTGCGGAAACTGTCAGCGGAAATTCCGCGAGCGCGCGGGCAAGGATCTCCCGCGACAGAGGGACTGGGACGATCCGGTTTACCGCCAGTGGATTCAATGGAGTTACGCCTGCCGCTTGGAAGTCTGGGACCGGAACGATCGCGTCACGCGCGCGGCGGGCGGGCCCCACTGCCTCTGGGTCGGCATGAACGGCGGCTCGGTTTCCGGGCAGGCGCAGGAATTTCGCGATTTCAAGGAAATCTGCCGACGCGCCGAGATCATCATACTCGACGATCAGCGGCGCACCAACGAGAGCGGTTTTCAGCGCAACGGCGAGGTCGGCAAACTCGTCCACGGCCTGCTCGGTTGGGACAAGCTCATGCCCGAGAGCATGGCGATGTATCAGACCACCAGCCCGACGTTCCGGTTGTCGAGCAAACCCGAGCCGGAGGCGCGGCTGTGGATGCTCGAAGGTTTTGCCGGCGGCATCCAACCGTGGTGGCATCACGTGAGCGCCTATCAGGAGGACCGCCGCATGTTCCACACGCCCGTGCCGATCTGCCAGTGGCACGCGGCCAATGAAGAATTCCTCTTCAACCGCCAGCCCGTCGCCACCGTGGGCGTCGTGTGGACGCAACAGAACAACGATTTCTTCGGACGCGACAATGCCGAATTGCTGGTCA
Source organism: Verrucomicrobiia bacterium (assembly GCA_050013395.1). Lineage (GTDB taxonomy): Bacteria > Verrucomicrobiota > Verrucomicrobiia > Palsa-1439 > Palsa-1439 > JBEKZD01. The sequence continues at coordinate 10,375 of JBEKFI010000020.1, forward strand.
ACCTTCCGTGGCGTGGCTGGACCAACGCGCTCGTCCGCGCGCGGATTCCGTATCTCATGGTGCACGCCGACCACATCGACCGCGACGCGGCGCAGCTTCGGTTGTTGATTCTACCGAACCTCGGCGCGATGACGGACGAACAGGCGGCGAGCGTGCGGCGGTTCGTCGGACGCGGTGGCGGTCTGGTCGCCACGGGGCAAGCCAGCCTGTTCAACGAGTGGGGCGATTTGCGGCCGGACTTTGCGTTGGCGGATTTGTTCGGCGTCCATCTCCCGGAAAACCACGGCGCCCGCAATGAAGCTACCCGTCAGCGATGGGCCAACGAGACAACGCAAAGCTACCTGCGGCTGACGCCTGAACTGCGGGCGCGCGTTGATGGCCCGCACGTCGCGGGCGAGCCGGCTGTCGCGGGCGCGCGCCATCCCGTGTTGCGGGGGTTCGATGAGACCGACATCCTCGCTTTCGGCGGCACGCTGGAGCCGCTCCGTCTCGGTCCGTCGGCGCAGGTGTTGATGACTTTTGTTCCATCGTTCCCGGCGTTTCCGCCCGAGATGGCCTGGATGCGCGAACCGAAGACCGACATTCCCGGATTAATTCTGAACGAGAAACCCGGCACGGGCCGCGTCGCGTATCTACCGGCCGATCTCGACCGCCGGTTTGCCCGCGACAACCTGCCCGACCACGGCGACCTCTTGGCGAACCTTGTGCGTTGGGCCGGTGGCGACAGTCTCCCGTTGCACGTCGAGGGACCGGGTCTGGTTGACTGTCATCTCTACCGGCAATCGAACCGGCTCATCCTGCATCTGGTGAATCTGACCAATGCCGGCACCTGGCGCGCCCCCGTGGACGAGTTAATACCGGTCGGCCCGGTCAAGGTAAGCGTGCGATTGCCGGAAGGCGTGCGGGGAAGAACGGTGCGCCAACTGGTCGCCGGCAGAACCGCCGCCGCTACCGTTCGCGATCGCGCTGTCCACTTCACAATCGGCTCGCTGCTCGACCACGAAGTGTTTGTGATCGGGTGAGCTTCGCGCCGCTGTTGAGGGTCGGTCAGATTCGACTTCCATCGCTGACTCGATTTGCGTTCGGGTGGTTTTGCGTCCTGTCAAGAATCAAGCTCTGACCCTCTGCGCTACAGTTCGCGGCCGCCCAAAACGCTCACCCATCGCCGCCGTCCGCGCGCACACCATCGCCGCCAGAATCAGCAGAAACGTCCGCCACCCGGGCCAGCCGCGCGTCTCACGCGACGCCACCGCCATTGCTGCCAGCGCGAAGGGAAGCGCAAACACCGTGTGCTCAAACCGGACGAAATCGAAGTATTTCCTTACTGAATGCATCGCGTGCAATTCTTAGCATCAGAACGCCCAAGCCTCAATGCTATCAACAAGGATACCGGTAGGGCGTGGGCGCACTTCATAATGAGAATCGAAGCCGACCTCGTTGCGTCACCTTGACTCTTGATTCGTCTCAAGTATTGTTACCCCGAAAAGGAGCCATAACAATTAGAGGTCTGAAAGGAAGAGAGCAATGAAGCTGTTCTTCAAGTGCCGAAGATGTCGGCGTGAACCTGCCGGCAAGATGGGCTACTGTCGAAAATGCCTGAAGCTCCTGTTCGGCATCGTGGCATAGATGGTCTCGGCGTGCAACGGGCGTCTGGGACGTCCCGGACGCCCGTAACGCCACATCGATTTGTTCCTATCTGCTTGAGTGGAGTTTCTGTATCTCACGAAATGACAGAAGCTAGCTCATAGACGCTGACCGCCTCCTCACCTCGACCGAGATCATCAAGATGGACGCTTTTGTTGTTTATCATGACCGCCAATGCCGAATGCTTTGTTCAGACAAGGAATAGAATCAGGGTGACCAAGATCGCCGAGCAAGAGACCTTTATTGAACCACGCTGGAGCGTATTGCGGATTGATCTCCAAAGCCTTATCGAAGCACGCAATGGCCTCTTCGATTCTATCGAGAGCGTCGAGAGCGCAGCCCTTACCGGTCCAGGCGCCGACGTCTCGGTGATCGATGGCTAGGGCCTTATCTAAACAGCTAACCGCCTCCTCGTTCCGTCCGAGCTCGATTAGTATACTGCCTTTGCTAACCAAAGCTTGGCCGAATCGCGGGTCAATTGCTAGGACCCTGTCATAACAGACAACCGCCTCTTCGTTCTTGCTCAGGTCACCAAGAACACTGCCCTTTCTGGCCCAAGCTACAGTGTACAATGGGTCGATCGTCAATGCCTTGTCGAAACAACCAACCGCCTCCTCGCGCCGGCGAAGTTGGCGAAGAACTTCCCCCTTCTCACTCCAAGCCAAGGCAAAAAGTGGTTCAATGGCCAGAGCCTTGTCAAAGCAGCCCAATGCTTCGTTGTTCCGACCAAGTGCCTCAAGCAACATGCCCTTGTTGTTCCATGCGTTTGCATATTGGGGATCGATGGACAGAGCCTTTTCGTAGCAGGCCAGCGCTTCGTCGAACCGTCGAAGACAATACAATGCAACGCCCTTGTTGTGCCAGATCGAGGCGATTCCCGGATTGATTTCCAGAGCCTTGTCGTGATACGGGAGCCCTTTTTCATACAAGCCAAGGTTATTAAGACAAGCGCCCTTGTTGGCCCAGTAAGTTACGCCTTGCTGGCCGACGTCTGGCAGCGTCACCGTCCGTCCGGTCCGCTTCCGAAAGATTACTGCGAGATCGTCTCGCAATTCGCGGAAGTCACTGTAGCGCTTGGTCGGTTTCGCCCGGAGGCATCGTTTAACGACCGGCCATAGAGGACGCTTGAGTCGCGGTAGGCTTTCATCCATCTGCCGTTCGTAGACTTCACGAGGAAAAGTTCCTACGTCTCTGGGATGAGGCGGGAGGAAAGGCGGAATCCTGCTACCCGTCCCCATTTGCCACAAGACCAAACCAAAGCTGTAAATGTCGCCGCGTATATCCGCAGGTTCGCCACGAAAGACTTCGGGCGGCATATAGCCAAGAGTGCCACACCGTGTCATGCCGTCTACCTCTATGGCGCTGAAACTGAAGCCCTCGTTTTCACTGCCTGTGACTAGGGACTTGGCAATGCCCCCACCCTTGCGGCATGCCGCCTCCGCTGCCACAGCTAAACCAAAATCTGTGATCTTAAGCATGCCATCCCGCGTGACTAGGATGTTCGCCGGTTTGATGTCGCGGTGACATTTGATCCCATGGGTGACGGCGTGCTCCATGCCAGCACAGAACTGGATCGCCCATTCCAAGGCTTGGTCGACATCCAATGGGCCGTCCGTTTTAGCCAAGTGGTCAGAGAGCGTCACGCGGCGTTGCTTATCAGGAGCAACATAATCCATCAGAACAAAAAGCCGGCCATAATACTCATCGACCCAACGTGCGCTGAGGATGGACGGGTGTTCATCCAAGCTCAACCATAAGAGGGCTTCCCTCTTGAATGCCTCTCGTCTTTCGCCATCCGTCAGCCACTCACGGCGGATGGTTTTCAGGGCACGCATTTCTCTTACATCACGGTCGTACACCAGATACACCGTGCCAAACCCGCCTTTTCCGAGCGTGCCATGAACTTCCAACCTTCCCCCAATGACATCGCTAGGCTTCCACTCCACGGGCGCGACCGTTTCGCCGAACGCCTCCTTGAGCACGCCGGAGACAGAAGTCGATTCCGCCGACTCGAAGACGAAGACCGCTTTGCGTTCTCCGCCGAAGTCGATATTGTCACCGGCGCTCAGGGCGACCGGCGCGGTGATTCGCCGTCCGTTGAGGTGCGTGCCATTCCGCGACTGGAGGTCAATCAGATAGAGCTTGCCGTCCTTGCCCGGAGTAATCTGCGCATGCCGCCGTGACACCAACGTATGATCCAGCACAAGATCAGCGTGGTTCGGGTCGCGGCCAATGATCAACCCCTTCTTCGGGATCGCCACGCGAAGCCCTGAAATCTCCCCGCGTTCTCCCACCAAGTAGCCTACAACCGTGCTCATGCAGCGGTCGAGTCTATCCCATCCCACGAAATCGTAGAAGCGCAAACTCGGTTTGTGCTAGTCTCGCCACCGTGCAACGAAGCTACGCGATCATCGGCACGGGAGCGCTCGGCGGGTTTTACGGAGCGCGACTGCAACGGGCGGGCTGCGAACTGCACTTCCTGTTACACACTGACTACGAACACGTCCGCGAGCACGGCTTGATCTGCGAGTCGAAAGATGGCGACTTCACGCTGCCGCGCGTCAACGCCTACCACGATGCGCGCGACATGCCGCGTTGCGACGTGGTCGTCGTGGCGTTGAAAGCGACGCAGAATCATCTGCTCCCCGAACTGCTCCCGCCCGTCATCAAAGACGACGGCGTCGTGCTCGTGATGCAGAACGGGCTTGGCGCCGAGGAAGAAGTGGCGAAGATTGTCGGCCCGCACCGCGTGATGGGCGGACTCTGTTTCCTGTGCTCGAACAAGGTTGGGCCGGGTCACATCCGTCATCTCGACTACGGACATGTTGTGCTCAGCGAATTCTCGCAACGCGGCGTCAGCGAGAGGATGCACGCGATCGCTGATGATTTTCAGCGTGCTGGCATTGACGTCCAATTCGCCGAAGACCTCGCCGTCGGTCGCTGGCAGAAACTGGTGTGGAACATTCCCTACAACGGCCTGTCGGTCATTCTCAACGCCACGACCGCCGAACTGATGGCCGATTCGCACACACGCGCGCTGGCAGAGCAGATCATGTGGGAGGTCGTGGCCGATGCGGCGGCATGCGGCTGCTGCATTGCGCCGGGCTTTGTGCAAGAGATGCTCGACCGAACCGACCGCATGAAACCCTACCGTACCAGCATGAAGATTGACTTTGACGAACATCGACCGATGGAGGTCGAAGCCATCTACGGCAATGCGCTCCGCGCCGCGCAAGCGGCCGGCGCAAAATCGCCGCTGATCGAAATGCTCTACCGCGAACTGAAATTCATGGACGCGCGGAACTGCACTTGAGGTAGGGCTCGACCGCCGGGCGAGTCGAACTTGGGGCAACGGACGGCCCGGCGGTCCGTCCCTACTACGACATTATTCCGTGCTCTGCCAGCGTTTCACCAGCTTGTGCTCGATACCGAGATGATCCAGCACGCGGGCGATGATCGTGTCCACCAACTCCGGGATCGTCTTCGGCTGGCTGTAGAACGACGGGCTGGCAGGGATGATAGTCGCGCCGGCCTCGGTCAACGTGGCCATGTTGCGGAGGTGAATCAGGTTGAAGGGCGACTCACGCGGCACGATGATCAGCTTGCGACGCTCCTTCAGAAACACGTCGGCAGCGCGGGCAATCGTGGTATCGGATACGCCGTTGGCGATACGGCCGATCGTCCCCATCGAGGCGGGGATGATCACCATCGCGTCGAACTTGACCGAGCCGCTGACGAACGGGACAAACATCGAATCGCTTTCGTCGTACTGTTTCACCCTGGGATTCATCACCAACTCGCCCTTCGGCAATTCGAGCTGCGCCACTTCGCGTGCGTGCCGCGTCTCGATGAAGGAGATGTCGTGCTTGCGCGAGTCGAGGTTGTCGAGCAGGCGCTGCGTGTAAATCGCGCCACTCGCGCCTGTCATGGCAATCAGCAACTTCATTGCGGTGACTCGTGATCGGTGATCTGTGACTGGTGATCGGTGATTGGTGACTGGGACTCAACCGCGTATTCGACGAGCGTCTCACGAACGCCGGCTGCACCTTTCTGGTTCAACAGGTAGCGAATGTAACCGTTAAGCAGCCGCTCGACGCATGCAATCTGCCCGCGCAACTGCTCGGCCAGTTCCGGACCGGCATATTGCTCGTCCTCACAAAGGGTCACATCGTCCAACACCTCTTCCAAGGAACCCCTGGCCAGCCGCAGGAACTGCGCGTTCTCTTGATAGTGGAACCGGCCATGACCCTCGGCAATGTTGTTCGTGACCGACAGGGCAGCACGGCGCATCTGCGGAACCAACACAAACTTTTCGTCTGAGGGAAGTGTCTTGGTCAGCTCGTAGACGTCCCGACGCAGTCTCCGCGCCTCCCTCCACACCTCCAGTTCCTCAAACCCCCGATACGTCTTCTCGCTCATCGTCCTTTCCTCCGAACACCGATCACCAACCACCAATCACAATTCCCTCGCCGCTTCCGCCGCGGCTTTCAACGTTTGCTCGATGTCATCCTCGGTGTGCGCCAGCGACATGAAGCCGACTTCAAACTGCGACGGGGCAATATACACGCCGCGTTCAAGCATTGCGTGAAAGAATTTGGCATACTGCTTCGTGTCGCTGGTTTTGGCCGTCGCGTAATCCACCACCTCGCGGTCGGTAAAAAAGGTGCAAAACAACGAGCCGACCCGAACATGGTGACCGGGCACGATCTTGCGCCATTCGTCGCAAAGCGACGCGGTCAACTTTTCCAGCCGTTGGTAGGGGCGGCTCGCCGGGCGCGCCGAGCCGTTGGAATCGCGGACGGCCCGGCGGTCCGTCCCTACCACGGCGGTCGGGACGGAGCCCGACCCTCCAAGACCAAACAACTCTTCCAGCGTTGCGATGCCAGCCGCCATCGCAACCGGATTTCCGGAGAGAGTGCCTGCTTGATAAACCGGGCCATTCGGCGCGAGCATATCCATAATCTCCGCGCGACCGCCGAATGCGCCGACAGGCAGCCCGCCGCCGATGATCTTGCCGAGCGTCGTGAGGTCGGCCTGAATCCCGTACAACTCCTGCGCGCCTCCGCGGGCGACACGGAAACCACTGATGACCTCGTCGAAAATCAGCAATGCGTCGTTGTCCTGCGTCAGCTTGCGGAGCTTCTGGAGGAAAGCAATCTTCAACGGGATCAAACCCATGTTGGCGGGGATCGGTTCGATGATGGCGCAGGCGATCTTGTGCCATGGCACGCCGTCGAGTGCCGTGAGGTCGTTCAACGGCAGAGTGAGCGTGTTACGGGCGAAACCGGCGGGCACGCCAGCGCTGTCGGGCACGTCGAACGTCGCGGCGCCGGAGCCGGCCTTCACCAACAACGCATCGGCGTGGCCGTGGTAGCAGCCTTCGAACTTGACGATCTTGTCGCGCTTGGTGAAACCGCGTGCGAGTCGAATCGCCGACATCGTTGCTTCGGTGCCTGAATTGACGAAACGGACTTTCTCGATCGACGGGAAGCTTTCGCACACTAGCCGGGCCAACCGAACCTCGCGCGGATTCGGCGTGCCGAAGCTGGTCCCGTCGCGCGCCGCTTCTTGCACTGCTCGCACGACTTTCGGGTGCGCGTGGCCGAGAATCATTGGTCCCCACGAGCAGACGTAATCGATGTACTCGTTGCCGTCCACGTCCCAGAGCCGCGAACCCTTGGCGCGCTGGGTGAAGAACGGCGTGCCGCCGACGCCACGGAAAGCACGCACCGGCGAGTTTACACCGCCGGGCAGCAAGCGCGATGCTTCCTGCCAAAGTTTGTCGGAGTATTCATGTTGACGATTCTCCATGGGCCATAGTCTAGCATCGGTCATTGTAGCCGCGAAACTTTTTTGCGGCCTGCTCAAGTGAGACCCTGTACCTATTGCCGCGAATACGATTCGCGGCTACAATCGCCCCGTGCACAAACACCTCACCCGGATTCCCGTCTGGACGCCACCCGACAGAGCGGTCATCTACTTCATAACTTGTTGCACGGCTCAGCGTGTGCACTGTCTCGCTTGCGACCAAGCTAACGAATCCATCTTGGCGGCTTGGCGCAGGATTGAGAACTGGAAAGTCGGGCGCTACGTCGTCATGCCAGACCACGTGCACTTTTTCATTTCACCGCTTGAACGTGAAGCAAATCTCTCGAAATACATCCAAGCGTTTCGCTCACTCGTGACCCGCCAACTCCGGCCGCTGGGCTATCCCTACCCACTATGGCAGAGCGAGTTCTTTGATCACTTGCTCCGCTCAGACGAGAGCTACGAACAAAAGTGGCACTACGTTCTCAACAATCCGGTTCGGGCTGGTCTCGTCCGCCGATGGGAAGATTGGCCCTACGCTGGCGAACTTCATCCCCTGCCATTGTAGCCGCGAAACTTTTTCGCGGCGGAGAAGCAAGGACGGATGGTATACGACACCGCGAAAAGGTTTCGCGGCTACAACACTTGCGCCAAACAGCACAGTCTGTGTTATCCTTTTGTCGCTTATGACCGAAGCGATCGTTGAGGTACAACATCTGCGGAAAGAATTTGACGGCACGGTGGCGGTGGCGGACGTGTCATTCACCGTGCGGCGCAGTGAGATCGTCGGCGTGCTGGGGCCAAACGGCGCCGGCAAGACGACAACCATCCAGGTTCTGCTCGGGCTGACGACGCCTACGGCAGGAACGGTCCGGTTGTTCGGGCAGGACTTGGAGAAACATCGCGTGGAGATTTTGCAGCGCTGCAATTTCTCCTCGGCCTACACCGGTCTGCCGTCCAACCTGAAGGTGTGGGAGAATCTGCTGGTCTTTTCGATGATTTACGGGGTCAACGACCGTCGAGAGAAGGTTGACCAATTGCTCGCGCTGTTTGAGATCGCCCATCTCCGGAACAAGATCACCGGGCATCTGTCGTCGGGCGAATCCACCCGGGTCAATTTGTGCAAGGCGCTGCTGAACGATCCCGAACTGCTGATGCTCGACGAGCCCACGGCGAGTCTCGATCCCGACATCGCCGACAAGGTTCGCAAACTGTTGCGGCGAATCCAGCGCGAGAAGGGCATCACGATGATTTACACCTCACACAACATGCGCGACGTGGAGGAAGTCTGCGACCGCGTGCTGTTCCTGCACAAGGGGCGAATCATCGCCGAAGGCACACCGCGCCAGGTCATCGAAAAGTTTCAACAGAAATCCCTAGAAGAAGTGTTCATCCGCGTGGCGCGCAGCGGCGATTTGCTGGGAGAGGTGGCGGAATGAACTGGCGAAACGACAATTTGAACCCTCACCCTGACCCTCTCCCTTCGAAAGGGCGAGGGGGAATCTCCTCGCCCCGCTTGCGGGGAGAGGATCAAGGTGAGGGGGAGGTCTCACTGTGAACTGGCGACGGGTTGGCGCGTTGATCCTGCGGTACACGTTCCTCTACACACGCAGCATGCCGCGGATCCTGGAGATGTTTTTCTGGCCGGTGATGGATCTGTTGGTCTGGGGATTTGTCACCATGTACCTGCTCAAGGCCGGGAAAGCGGTGCCCGGCTACATCACGTTCCTCATCGGCTCGATGATTTTCTGGGACATCCTCTATCGCTCGCAACAGGGGGTGACGATCTCGTTTCTGGAAGACATCTGGGCGCGAAACCTGTTGAACGTGTTCGTATCGCCGATTCGCGTCAGCGAATTCATCGCGGCGACGTACGTGGTGGGATTCATCAAGATCATCGTGATCGTTGCGCTGCTGACCGTGCTGGCCTACAGCCTCTACTCGTTCAACCTCTTCGCCATGGGCATCAGCCTGATCCCGCTCTTCGTCAACCTGCTGCTGATGGGCTGGGCAATCGGGATGATGACGACGGCCCTGATCATGCGCTGGGGGCAATCCGCCGAAGCGCTGGCGTGGGGCATCCCGTTCCTGATCCAGCCGGTGGCGGCGGTGTTCTATCCGGTCAGCATCCTGCCGAAATGGCTGCAACCCATCTCGCTGGCCATCCCTGCCACCCATGTCTTCGAGGGCATGCGCCAAGTGCTGGCGGACAAAGGCATGCCCGTCGGACACCTGTGGGCGGCGTTCGGTTTGAATCTGCTCTATCTGGCAGGGGCAGCGCTGATTTTCAATCGCATGTTCGACGTTGCGCGGCGGAAGGGTCTGCTGGCGAAACTCGGGACGCAGTGATCAGGCTTGTCGTTGTAGTCGCGCTTCGCGCCGTCGCCAAAGCGCTATGGCGCGTCGGCGACTGTGAAGCGCGGGGCCTTCATTTTCAGAACGAGTTCGGCGCTTCGTTCACCCCGAAAGCTTTTGGGGCAGGGAAGCGCCTCTACATCGGAAGTGGCAAGAATGGATTTGGGCAACACGCCCTATTCATTCGGTGTTCGCTCCGTCCTCAAAACAAACGTGCGCTCGTTACCCGCAACAGTTATGGATAGCGCTATCCATAATGTTGAGTGATGTGGAGCATCAGTTCACGACTCTTCACGGGCTGCGGCGGATTAGCGGTGTGTCGCACTTCTTTCACAGGTACCGGTAGGGGCAGACCGCTGGGCTGCCCGATGCGGCGCGCCCGGCGGTCGCGCCCTACCACCATGCAGGTCAACTGTGCCGGAGCACCGGGCTAGGTCACGCTTCATTCGGAGGGTCGCGCTTCCGCGCGACCGCCGTTGAGAATGTCACGGCACACGGCCACGCGGAAGCGTGGCCCTCCCACAAACCCTTCTCTATGGTCGCTTTACTTATTTCTGTCTTCACAGTATTTTTTTGCCCATGCACGCCACCACTCCCTATCGTTTCCTCGCCAGCGCCTTTGGCCTGCTGGCATTCACTGCCGCAACTTTTGCCCAGTCAACCAACCCGGCCACGGCCCGCGGAGCCGCAGGCGCAACCAACCTGGGGTCAGACGCCCAAGGCAACCCCTTGCGTAGAGCCACCAAGACCGGGCATGTCTCGAATTACGACGAGGCTAAAGTCGGTTCCTACACGCTGCCCGACCCGCTCGTGCTGGCCAACGGCAAGCCCGTGCGCGACGCCGACGCGTGGTTCAAACAGCGCCGCCCGGAAATCCTCAAGCTTTACGAAACCGAGATTTACGGCCGCGTTCCGGCCAACGCGCCCAAGGTGACGTGGGAAGTTACCACCACGGACACCAACTCCCTTGACGGAACGGCTGTGATGAAACGAGTGGTGGGGCATATCGGCGACCGCCCGGACGGTCCCCGCATGAATGTGACCATGTATACTCCGGCCAAAGCCACTGGGCCGGTACCTATCATCCTGTGTATCAGTTTCGGCTTCGGCGGTGGCGGCAATCGAGGCGCGGTAATCGGTGCGGCTGCTGCGCCCGGTGCGACCAATGCGCCCGCGCCCGGCCGAGGAGCCCTTGGCGCGCGCGGTGGTGGCGGCGGCTTCGGTGATCCCATCGACCTCATCATCGCCCGTGGCTGGGGATATGCCACCGTTAACTACGGCGATATTCAGCCGGACCGCGCCAACGCCTTCACCAATGGCGTCATCGGGCTCACCTTGGCGCCGGGCCAGACGGCCCCCGAACCGGACCAATGGGGCACGATCAGCGCCTGGGCCTGGGGCATCAGCCGCATTGTTGATTACTTCGAAACCGACAAAACCGTGGACGCCAAGCGAGTGGCCATCCAAGGGCATTCGCGTCTGGGCAAGACCGTGCTCTGGGCCGGCGCTCAGGACCCGCGGATCGCCGTAGTGTTTTCCAGTTGCAGTGGCGAGATGGGTGCCGCACTGGCCCGCCGTGATTACGGCGAGACAGTGGACGACATGGCCCAGAATTTCCCCTGGCAGTTCGCCGGCAATCTCCAGAAATGGGTCGGTCACTGGAACGACATGCCGGTGGACTCACACATGGTCATCGCCCTCAACGCCCCGCATGGGGTCTTTATCAACGGAGGCACCCAAGATCAGTGGTCCGATCCGAAAGGGGAGTTTCTCGGCGCGGTAGCGGCCGGGCCGGTGTACCGTCTGGTCGGCAAGAAGGATCTGGGTACTGCCGAGCTCCCGGCCTTGGACACTCCACTGATCAGCGGCGATCTCGGTTGGGTCTATCACACCGGGGGCCACGCGGCCACTCGCGCCGACTGGACAGCCTTCCTGGATTTCGCCGAAAAGTACTTCAAGCCGCAGCCGCCAGGCGGATCCAAGCCGTAGGACTCGCGTTTCTATTCGGGTACGCTCCCACGGGACTTAGCTAAGTGTTTACTTGCTTTTCGGCGTCCAGTATAAACCCGCCCGACGAGTCAACACAAGGGTCGTACATTCCATGATGAAAGAAAAATCGAATCGAATTGCGTTGCTGGCGGTGGGCGGCGTCGCGCTCATCATCGGCGTCGTTTGGGGTCTGCGGTATGTCGCCTTCGCGTTGTCGCACGAAACCACCGATGATGCGTTCATCGAGGCGCACGTCGTGCCGATCAGCCCGAAGGTGGCGGGACAAGTCGTGGCGGTCCACATCCACGACAATCAGGAGGTCAAGGAGGGCGATCTGCTCGTGGAGATCGACCCGCGCGATTACGCGGCGCGGCTCGCTGAGGCCCGCGCGGCGCTCGATGGCGCGACCGCGCGGCACAAAGTTGCCCAGATCAACCTCGAAAAGTCCCGCTCGAAGCTCGCCTCAATCGAGGCCGACTCCGAACAAGCCCGTGCCCAAGCGGTAGCGGCCGAGGCCCAAGCGACGCGTGCCGAGGCCGATTTGAAGCGCGCACGCGAGCTCCTCCAGACCGGCGCCATCGCGCCGCAGGATTTCGACCGCGCACAGGCGACAGCGCGCTCGGCGGATGCCGATCTGGAAGCGGCGCGGCGCAAGACCGCCTCAGATGAAGCGCTGGTGGCCGAGGAGCGGCAGCAACCGGCTCACGATCAGGCGCAGATCGATCTGGCGGCAACGGAAATCGAGCAGGCGCAGGCGGCGGCCAGGTTGGCGGAATTGGCGCTTTCCTACACGAAGATTTTTGCCCCGCGCGACGGGCGGGTGACGCGGAAGTCGGTGGAAAACGGTGTGTACGTCCAAGTGGGCCAGATCCTGCTGGCGCTGGTGCCGCGTGAGGTGTGGGTCGTGGCGAATTTCAAGGAGTCGCAACTGACCCACATGCGGCCCGGTCAGTCCGCCGAGATCCGCGTGGACGCCTATCCCGATGTGCGATACGGCGGGCACGTGGACAGCATCCAGACGGGCAGCGGCGCGCGGTTCAGTTTGCTGCCGCCGGAAAACGCGGTGGGCAACTACGTGAAGGTCGTGCAGCGCGTGCCGGTGAAGATCGTGTTTGATTCGCAGCCCGATGACGGCCATCTGCTCGGGCCGGGGATGTCGGTGGTGCCCGTGGTGCGAGTGGAAAGCATGCACGCGCACATCCCGTTGGTGATTCTCATCGTTGTGTGTGCGGTGGTGGGTCTGGTCGTCATTATTGCGATTGTCCGCGCCGCGTTCCGCGAGAAGCCGAAAGCGGCGTGAGCGCGTGTTTGAAAAGTCAGGAATGGGCCGCGTCTGACAAACACTCGGCGTTGGTAGAACTGGCATCTTGCCCGTTTTGCAGGGGAGTGGGAAGGGTTCTACAATTCTCCAACCGCGCTTTGAGGAGGTTGATGCAGCGATGAGCGCCACGCCGGAAACGTCCGCTCCGGGTCAGCCGTGGCATCCCCGCCATAATCCGTGGCTGATTGCCATCTCGGTGATGCTGGCGACGTTCATGGAGGTGCTCGACACTTCCGTCGCCAACGTGTCGCTGCCGCATATTGCGGGCAACCTCTCGGCGACCACCGACGAGTCCACGTGGGTGTTGACCAGCTACCTTGTCGCCAACGCCATCATCCTGCCCGCCAGCGGCTGGTTGAGCAACTACTTTGGGCGGAAACGGCTGCTGATCACCTGCATCGTCATTTTCACCATCGCGTCGGCGCTGGCCGGCGTGGCGCCGACGCTGGGCTGGTTGATCTTCGCTCGTGCCCTCCAAGGCGCGGGGGGCGGCGCGTTGCAGCCGCTGTCGCAGGCGATCCTGCTGGAAAGTTTTGCCCCAGCCGAACGCGGCGTGGCGATGGCGGCATTCGGGATGGGCGTGGTCGTTGCGCCGACGATCGGGCCGACACTGGGCGGGTGGATTACGGACAATTACTCGTGGCGCTGGATTTTCTACATCAATCTGCCCATCGGGTTGCTGGCGATCCTGATGGTGCGGGCGTTCGTCGACGACCCGCATTACATCAAAAGTGCCAAGGGACGCGCGCGTGCCAATATCGATTACATCGGGTTTGGCTTGATGGCGGTTTGGCTGGCAACGCTGCAAATTATTCTCGATAAGGGACAGGAGGACGACTGGTTCTCGGCGGAGTGGATCCGCTGGGCGGCGGCAGTATCGGCGCTGTGCATGATTGGGTTCATCGTCCGCGAACTGTCCACGGATCATCCGATTGTGGACTTGCGCATCCTGAAGAACCGCAACTTCGCCGTGGGCATCATTCTGATGGCGATCGTCGGTGGCGTGCTGTACAGCACGATCGCGCAACTGCCGTTGTTCATGCAGACGCTGATGGGTTATTCGGCGTTGCTCGCCGGTTATGCTTTAAGCCCGCGCGGTCTGGGGTCGATCCTGTCGATGATCGTCATCGGTCGCATCACCAAGCTGGTGGACAACCGTGCGCTCATGGTGAGCGGGTTTCTGCTGCTCGCTTATTCCTCTTTCCAGTTCGGCGAGATCAACCTCAACATCGGCATGGCCAGCGTGATCTGGCCCAACATCCTCAACGGCATTGCCGTCAGCTTCATCTTCGTTCCACTGACCACCGTCACGATGGGCACGCTCCGCAACGAACAGATGGGCAACGCCAGCGGCATCTTCAACCTGATGCGGAACCTCGGCGGCAGCATCGGCATTTCCGCTGTCACCACGTTTGTCGCGCGCGGGGCGCAAGTCCACCAGGCGATGATGGTCGGGCACCTCGCGCCATACGATCCTGTGTTCCAGCGCGATCTCGGGCAGATCCAACAGGCGCTCACCCCGCAGGTTGGCTCGTTCGTCGCCGCTCAGCAGGCGCACGGCCTGATCTACCACACGCTCGTCCAGCAGGCCAGCGTTTGGGCGTTCGTGGACAACTTCCGGTGGATCGCCCTGATCAGCTTGTTCTGTGTTCCCACCGTTTTCCTCTTCAAGAAAGTGACGCACCCGGTCAGTACCCCCGTGCATTGACCTGAACCCATCTCATAAACGCGAGAGGAAACGGCGGGCTGAGGCCAGCCCCGCTCAGAGCGGGGCCAGCCCGCCCCACCGGATCTGTGGTAGGGCGCGGTGGCCCTTACATCTTCTTTCGGCGAGAGGTCAATGGCTTCCGCGAAGCTCTTACGAGTTGTCTTCTGCCAATCCGTCCGTCTCTGCGCGTGCTGGTAAAACACAAGGCGGTCCCGTTTTCGCATGGCCTTAAAAACCGTCTTCAACTCGCTCGGGCAGACGTGCTTGGCTTTCGTCTCCTTGTCCCGTCCCAAGCCTGTGTCTGGGTCGAGAAAGACAATCATTGGTTCGCGGGCGCCTTTGGAAATCTTTTCGGCTACGTGCCCAAAGCAAGCATCACGTTCGGATTTCGGTTTGGATTTCCAAGGCCGATTCAACACTTTGATTTTTACTCCAGCCGGCGGTCCGAGACGCGAGATTTGTCCAATGTCGCGGAAGTGCTTCCACACCTCTGGTGGTATCGGTTCATCATGGTCGCCGAGTTTAAGCTTATGCTTCGGCCTTTCAAATGTATAAAACACCACCCAGAGAATGGTCTTTGTTTTGTAATGGTGCGCAAGACTGATCAAGACTGCCCACTTCACGATATCGCGTTTGTCGCCGTACCAACAGTCACGCATGACGGGCTTTCCCTTACCTTTCCACGTACCGTTGGGCGATGGGGACGCGGCGGCCGATGCCGAAGGCTTTGGTGGTCACGCGCAGACAAGGCGGCGCTTGTTTGCGCTTGTACTCGTTGAGATCGATCTTGCGGACAATCTCGCGCACCAGTTTCTCGTCGAGCTTCGTTTCCGTGACGATCTCGGCGGCCGATTTGGATTCCTCGACATACTTGCGGAGGATGACGTCGAGTGTTTCGTAAGGCGGAAGCGTGTCCTGGTCGGTTTGATTCGGGCGCAACTCGGCGGAGGGCGGTTTGGTGAGCGATGCTTCGGGAATCACCGGACGCTGGCGGTTGATCACGCCCGGGGCGTGGTTGATGTAGCGGGCTAGTTGATAAATCATGGTCTTGGGCACGTCGGCGATCACGGCGAGACCGCCCGCCATGTCGCCGTAGAGCGTGCAGTAGCCGACGGCGAGCTCCGATTTGTTGCCCGTGGTCAGCAGCATGTGACCGAACTTGTTGGAGAGCGCCATCAGGATCGTCCCGCGAATGCGCGCCTGGATGTTTTCCTCAGTGGTATCTTCGGGCAAACCCTTGAACACTTCTTTGCACGCCGCCCTGTACACATGGAACACGTCCTGAATGGGAATCACTTCCCAGCGGATGCCGAGGTTCTTGGCCAGTTCGCGCGCGTCGTCGATACTGCCTTTGGAAGAAAACTGCGATGGCATCGAAACGCCCATCACGTTCTCCGATCCGAGCGCGGCGACGGCCAGACAGGCGGTGACCGCGGAGTCGATTCCACCGCTCAAGCCAAGCACGACGGATTTGAACCCGCATTTGACGGTGTAATCGCGCAAGCCCAGCACGAGAGCGTCGTGGAGGGCGGCGATCGGAGCGAGTGGAGCGTGGAGCGTGGAGCGTGGAGCGTCGAGGTCCACAACCAGCAAGTCTTCGCGAAAGATTGCGGCCTGCGCCAGCAGATTGCCGCTGGCGTCGAACACCATGCTGTTGCCGTCGAAAATCAATTCGTCATTGCCGCCGACGAGGTTGCAGTACACCAACGGCACCCGGTATTTCTTCGCCTCCGCCTGCAGCATGTGGAAACGGATATTCTCCTTGCCGAGATGGTAGGGAGACGCGGAGATGTTGAAAATGGTCTGCGCTCCGCCCTCCCCTCGCAGGAGGTCCTCCACGGGATTGCGCTGATACAGGCGCGTCGGCAGATAATCCTGCGTCCAAATATCCTCGCAAATCGTCAGGCCAATTCTCCGGCCGTCGAGAGGAACCGGCTCGTTGGATTCGGCAGGCTGGAAATAGCGGTCTTCGTCAAAGACATCGTAGGTCGGCAGCAAGGCCTTGAAACGTTTGGCCACGATTTTGCCGTCGCGGATCAGAGCCGCCGCGTTGAAGTACTCTTTTCCTGGCCGAAGCGGATTAAGCTCGACATAGCCGGCCAGCAGGGCCGTTTCTCCGATCTGTCCGGCCAGTTCCTCGAGAGCGCGCAGATTGTCAGCGACAAACCGGCGCTTGGCCAGCAGATCGCGGGGCGGGTAACCCGTGATCGCCATTTCGGGTGTGACGACCAGGGTCGCGCCCGCTTCCGCCGCGCGACGGTAGAACTCCAGGATTTTTGCGCAGTTTCCGCGCAGATCGCCGACGGTTGTGTTGATTTGGGCCAGGGCCACCTTCATCGCGCCGTCAATCTAAGCTTTCGCGGCAGGCGCGGCAATTCAAAACCCTGCCGCATCCTGCCGACGCGCAAAAGCCATGCAGTCCGCCTGCTTGCGTTTTGCGGCAAACAAGTTTATTGTTTGCGCTATTAGGCATTAGGACGAGGAAGCGATGGCCAAAGCAATTAGTAATCATCTGCACCACAGTCTTGCGTATCTGAGTCTTTCCGCGTCCGCTCCCCACAGCGCCTGGACGCCGAATACCGACGTGTACGAAACGCCTGACAGTTTCGTCGTCAAGATGGAGATCGCCGGCGTTCAGAAGGAGGATCTCGAAATCACCCTCGACGATCGGCTGCTGCTGGTCCGCGGACACCGCAAAGATCTCTGCCGACATCGGCAGCATCGCTGTTCGTTCCGGCAAATGGAAATCGACTATGGTAATTTTGAGCGGCGCATCGTCATCCCACGTTTGGTTGATGGGAGCCGCGTTCGGGCGCAGTTCCACAACGGGTTTCTGCGTATCGAACTGCCCAAGGCCCAGCAGTCCGAACATACAACGGTTATGGTGATCATCGAGCAGGCCAGTTAGGGCCGCACGTCCATCGCCTCGCAACAGCGAAGCCGTCCAAGGGGGATGCGCCCTCGCGCAAGCGACGTTTGAGTGATTCAGCAACTTATGACTGAGGTCACACAGGAGAAGACGACTGGCAACGCGAGCAGCAAAGGCGCGCTCACCGGCCAGAGCATTCCGGGCCAACTGCCCATTCTACCTTTGAGCGACGTGGTGGTGTTCCCGCACATGGTGGCGCCGCTGCTGGCTTCCAGTCCCAATTCAGTTCATCTCATTGACGATGTGGTGGCCGGTGACCGGCTGATCGGCGTGACGCTCCAGAAAGATCCCGATCAGGAACACCCGCGGCTCGAACATTTGTACGAGTTCGGCTGTGTCGCCCGCGTCAACCGCATGTTGAAGTTTCCCGACGAAAGCGTTCGCGTGCTGATTCAGGGCCTGAAGAGGATCAAGATCGTCCGCTCCCAAAGCGAAACTCCCTACCTGATCGCGCAGATCGAACCGCTCGATGACCAGTTCACGCCGGGCATTGAACTCGCCGCGCTCGCCCGCAACGCGGTGAACCAGTTTCAGGAGGTTGTCAATCTTTCACCTTCGCTGCCCGACGAACTGAAAGTCGCCACGCTCAACATCGAAGATCCCGGCAAACTGGCGGACGTCATTGCCGCCAACCTGAACCTGTCGCTGGAGGAGAAGCAGCACCTGCTGGAAATCGCGGACGTGCGGGTGCGCCTCGACATGCTCGGCGCGCTGCTGAACCGCGAACTGGAGGTGTTGCACCTCGGCAGCGAAATCCAGACAAAGGTCAGCAAGGCGCTCAGCAAGAGCCAGCGCGAGTATTTCCTGCGCGAACAGCTCAAGGCCATCCAAAAGGAACTCGGCGAAAGCAACGAGCACGGCGAGGAAACCAAAGAACTGCGGGACAAGATCGACAAAGCCACGATGCCGGCTGAGGTCAAGAAGGTGGCGATCAATGAGGTCGAACGCCTCGAATCGATGCCCGCCGCTGCTGCCGAATACACGGTTGCACGCACCTATTTGGATTGGCTGATCGCCGTGCCGTGGTCGAAGTCCACCGAAGACAAGCTGGATGTTGCGCGGGCCAGACGCATCCTCGACGAAGACCATTACGACCTGCAACAGGTCAAGAAGCGCATCCTTGAATACCTGAGTGTGCTCAAACTCAAGAGCGCCAACGGCGAAACCGTCGTCGGCAAGGGGCCAATCCTTTGTTTCGTCGGTCCGCCCGGCGTCGGCAAAACGTCGCTCGGCATGAGCATCGCGCGCGCGCTCGGCCGCAAGTTCATCCGTATTTCGCTCGGCGGCGTGCGCGACGAGGCGGAGATCCGCGGCCACCGCCGCACCTACATCGGCGCGTTGCCGGGCCGCATCCTCCAGTGGCTGCGCCGCGCCGAGAGCAACAACCCGGTGTTCATGCTCGATGAAATCGACAAGGTTGGCGCCGATTTCCGGGGAGACCCGAGCGCCGCGTTGCTCGAAGTGCTTGATCCGCAGCAGAACCACAACTTTTCCGATCATTACCTGGAGGTGCCGTTTGACCTGTCGCGGGTGATGTTCATCACGACGGCGAACCTGCTCGAACCGATTCCGCCCGCGCTGCGCGACCGCATGGAAGTCATCACGCTGCCCGGCTACACGGAGGAAGAGAAGATCCACATCGCGACGAAGTATTTGATCCCCCGACAACTCAGCGAGCATGGACTGAAAGAGAAACAACTCAGGATCAGCCAGAACGCCCTGGCTTCGATCATTCGTGACTACACGCGCGAAGCCGGCGTGCGCAACCTGGAACGCGAGATCGCCACGCTCTGTCGTCGCACGGCCCGACGCATCGTGGAAGGCAGAGCAAAATCCGTCATGGTCACCGCGAAGAATCTGAAAAATTTTCTCGGTCCGAGCGAGTTTTTCCACGACATGGCCGAACGCACCACCGAGCCGGGCGTGGCCATCGGCCTGGCATGGACAGCGACAGGCGGCGACATCCTGTTCGTCGAGGCGACTCAAATGTCCGGCAGAGGCAATTTGATTCTCACCGGCTCGCTGGGCGATGTGATGCGGGAAAGCGCCCAAGCCGCCCTCAGTTACGTGCGCTCTCATGCCAGGCAGCTCGGGATTGAACCAAAAGGCTTCGAGAAATCGGACATCCACATTCACGTGCCCTCGGGAGCGATTCCCAAAGACGGGCCGTCGGCCGGTGTGACCATGGCCGTGGCGCTGGCTTCGCTCCTGATGCACAGGCCTGTCAAATCAGCGCTGGCGATGACGGGTGAAATCACCTTGCGCGGGAAAATTCTACCCATCGGCGGTGTCAAAGAGAAAGTCTTGGCGGCGGCGCGGTCGGGGATCAAGATCGTCATTCTGCCGGATCAAAACCGCAAGGACTTGACCGACGTGCCCGCCGAAATCCGCAAGAAGCTCAAGTTCCGCTTCATGAAGACGATCGCCGACGTCCTGCGCGAGGCGCTCTAACCTGACCTATTCACGAGACGCTCAGATTTGCGACAGGGTGTGACCACGCGAACCCTCACCCTGACCCTCTCCCTTAGAAAGGGAGAGGGGAAATCTCCTCTCCCCGCTTGCGGGGAGAGGATTAAGGTGAGGGGCCGTTCGCTCGCGTAAATATTCGTGAATAATCCGGGCTAAGAGCTACTTTCGCGTAACCACTTCGTGTTGCTGACGAAGTTTCACGATGCTGTCGGCGGGACAGACGCCGCGCCAGAGAACGTTTGGATAGAGAATCGCATTGCGGCCGATGATCGAGCCGGGACTGAGGACGCAGTTGCAGCCGATGTCCGCGCCGTCGCCGATGATTGCGCCGAACTTCCGCAACCCCGTGTCGATCTTACCCTCGCTCTTCGCTCCACGCTCCACGCTCTTCGTCCCCTGCACGGTGACATTTCCCTTTGTGGATTTGAAGTTGGACAGAATCACGCCGGCGCCGAGGTGCGCTTTGTAGCCGAGAATGGAATCGCCGACATAACTGAAGTGCGGCACCTGTGCGCCGTTGAACAGCACCGCGTTCTTGAATTCGCACGAGTTGCCGAGCACGCAACCGTCGCCCACGATCACGCCGCCCCGGATGTACGCACTGGAGCGAATCTCGCAATTCACGCCGACGATCGTCGGTCCTTTAATCACCGCGCCGTGTTCTACAACCGTCCCTTTGCCGATCATAACGTCGTCGGCGATGTACGGTGAGCCGATTCTTGTCTCTTGGCGTGATGGCTTGAGATGTTGTTTCGCAAAAGCGGGCAGCTTCTTCAGCGCATCCCAAACGTTGTCACAGCCGTCGAACAATTCGGGAAACGCGAACTGCTTGAGGTCGAGGAATTCTTCCACGCGGAACATGCCGTACATCTTAGCGGCGATCACCGTGCTGCTCAAGGGACTTCTTCAACTGCTCAGCCGCGACGCCCACGAGCAGAAACCAGCGCCCCCCTCGCATGCGTCAGTGCGACACGATCCTTATGGTCCGCACAGCGCGGGGCCTCTTGATACCGCCACCGGATTGTAGCCCCGAAAGCCTTCGGGGCAAGTCGTACCTCATCGGCCATCGGAAAGGCCGCGAGCAGGCTCGCAGCTACAAGCAGCCTATCGGTTGCGGACTATGTCGGTGGTAGTGTCCAGTTGCGCCCGCACAGCGCATGTCTGAACTTTTTCCTTTGCGCCCGCACCTGAAATCTGTAATCGTAAACGCCACTCCCGATGGCCGCGACCATTACAAATTCGGCGTCACACCAGGAGCAGACGCTCGTCGAGC
>JBEKFI010000021.1:0-45956 GCA_050013395.1 Verrucomicrobiia bacterium
TCAAGGCGGCGTCTTGGCAGGAGCTTGGAGGGCGGCTCGAGGTTATCGGGCCGAACCGAGTGGTACCGGGTTCCACCCGATGGCTGGTGGACGTCGACGGCGCCTTGAGGGTGCGATTTGCCCTGCCGCTAGAGCAAGACGAGCACGTCCTCGGCTTCGGCGAACGCTACGACCGCCAGGATCAGCGCGGTCACATCCTCGACTCGGTGGTGTTTGAGCAGTACAAGGGACAGGCAGCAACCGGTCGGACCTACCTGCCGATGCCCTTCGCTCAGGTTATCAAGGACGATGACCTGATGCCGCGCGTTAAGCAGTTCTTCGACGCAGATGCTGCCGATGTAACCCGCCCCACCTGTCACAAAAATCTTCATGGCAACGGATGCTAATGCCACGGATTCCGGGACGCAAGCCAATGGTAAAGCGACCTGCAACCCCGCCTATTGCGTCAATTCCAAGGGTGCGATTAAAAGTGGCGGGCGTCGAGTGCAAGCGGTGCGCGGCTCCTCCTCACCTTGATCCTCTCCCCCGGCAACGGGGGAGAGGAGAAACCCCTCTCCCTTGCCGTGCGAGGGAGAGGGTCAGGGTGAGGGTTCGTCGTTCGCTTGACCGCCATTTTGAATCACACCCCAATTCCAAAGGGTCGTTGCAAATTGAGCAGCGGTCTGGTAGGTTCTAACGTAGATGGCTAGCAAGAGCAAAGCGCGAAAGAAAGCCTGGTTGTTGGGCCTTGGGCTTGACAACAAGGATGGCCACACCCGCATCACGACCGGCGAGAACTTCAAGCTCGTCGGCGGCAGCCAAGAGACACACGGTGTCATGCAGGAAAAGGCCATCAAGATGAATGAGCACCTGAAACGTCGCGGCAAGACGCTGGAACAGATCAGCCACGAAGAGTTCCACGAGATTGCCGACGAAATCGGCATGCGTTTGCTCGAGCCCGATCATGCTCGCCGAAAAGAACGGAAGAGCTAGTGGTGTCTCACGCTTCATTTTGGACGGCCACGCTCTGTCGTGGCCGCATCCCGGCAACGGATGCGTTCCGAATCGCTCCGCCACCATCCTTGTCTCGCAGAAGCTTAAGCGAAGGCGGATCGATATCCGTCTCGCCTTGAACCTGGACACCGCTCAGAGAAGGAATTCCGTATTGTCAGCGAGCATGCGCTGGCCCGAACTGATGAATGGGATTATGGATACGGAACTCGGCCGAGGAAACATCGTAGGCGTTGGCAGGGAGCTTCGACACGTCATACGACTCGACGGGCATGAAGAATATCAATGCTGTAGTTCATTCTTGATAAGAGAGCGAGTCCAGAAAGGCACGGCGCTTGTTTCGAGCCCAGCGATTTGGTAGGTTCTGCGTCCATTGTGGGCACCGAGGCCGACACCTGTAGAAAATACGTCCTGCCCAAGCTCTATGCCGCCAAGTGGACGGACGACCAGATCTTTGAGCAGCGGTACTTCACAGACGGGCGCATCGTGGTCGTGGGCGGCCGGCACTACCGCAAGCCGGGCAAGCGGGCGGATTACCTGTTGCGTTATCGGCCACACTTTGCCATCGCCGTCGTCGAATCCAAAGCCCATTACAAGAAGGCCGCCGACGGCCTCCAGCAGGCGATGGCCGAGGCGGAAATCCTCGGCCTAAAGTTCGCCTACGCCACCAACGGTCTGGAGATCATCGAGCACGATTACCTGACGGGGAAGCAGACCAAGCTGACAACATTCCCCAGCCCCGATGAACTATGGCAACGTCTCCGCCGCGCCGACGGCATCGCCAACGACAAGGACGCCGAGGACATTCTCTTCCCATTCTATCAGGACATCGGAGGCAAAGTCCCGCGCTACTGTCAAGAAATCGCCATCAACCGCGCCGTCCAAGCGGTCATTCAAGGCCAAAAGCGTATCCTCATTACGATGGCGACGGGAACCGGCAAAACCTTCGTCGCTTTTCAAATCATCTGGAAGCTCTGGAAGACTAAACGTAAGAAACGCATTCTGTATCTGGCCGACCGGAATTTCCTTGTCGATTATGCGAAAGACCGGGATTTCGCGCCCTGCGGCGATGCGCTGTGCAAGATTCAAGGCAAGGTTGTGAAGAGTCGCGAGATTTACTTCGCCATTTACCAGGCCATCGTCGACGACGAACGCCGTCCCGGTCTCTACAAAGAATACCCGCCCGATTTCTTTGACCTGATTATCGTGGACGAGTGTCATCGCGGGGCCGCCAAAGACGAGAGCAAGTGGCGAGAGATTCTCGACTACTTCAATTCCGCCGCGCAGATTGGCATGACGGCCACGCCGTTGCGTAACGACAACATCGATACTTACCGGTACTTCGGCAATCCGATCTACACCTACTCGTTGGCAACAGGCATCGACGACGGATTCCTTGCGCCGTACCGGGTGCATCGCGTCGTGCTCAACGTGGACGCCACCGGCTGGCGTCCCGACAAAGGCCAGCTCGACCGTTTCGGTCGGGAGATACCGGACGGCGAGTATGGAACGAAGGATTTCGAGCGTGTCGTCTCGCTGCTGACTCGCACCGAGGTGGCCGCCCGGCATCTTACCGATTACCTCAAGAGGACCAACCGGTACGCCAAAACGATTGTCTTCTGCGTTGACCAGGAACACGCCGAAGACATGCGCCTTGCTCTCCACAATGCCAACGAGGATCTGACCAGGGAACACCCGCATTACGTGGCTCGCGTCGTGTCCGACGAAGGCAAAGTCGGACGCGGCCATCTTGATGACTTCATCGATCCAGAAAAAGATGTCCCCGTCATCGTGACCACGTCGCAGATGCTGACCACGGGCGTGGATGTCAAAACCTGTGAGAACATCGTGTTGTTCAAACCCATCAATTCGATCGTGGAATTCAAACAGATCATTGGCCGTGGCACCCGGTTGTTTACCGACAAGGACAAACTCTGGTTCACCATCATCGACTATACTGGCGCGACGCGCCTGTTCAGCGACCCCGACTTCGACGGCTACCCCGAGAAGATCACCGAAGAGCAAATTAACGAGCGCGGTGAGACGACCGGCGGCGAGCAGATTGCCATGCAAGAACCGGTCCAAACCGAGGAACAACGCGAAGCCGAGTTGCAGGCCATTCTCCAAGCCGAACAAGCCGCAGAATCCAAAGGCCAACCTCGCAAGTTCTACGTGGACAACGTGGAAGTGCGCGTCTTGCAGGACGTGGTTCAGGAGTTGGATGAACACGGCAACAAACTCCGCACCATCAGCTACACCGATTACACCCGCGAACAGGTGAGAAAACTCTACCCGTCCGCCGGTGCGCTCCGCTCCAAATGGACGGACGCCGAGGAACGCGAGCAGATCATTGCGGCGCTGGCCGAACGCGGCATCGCCCTTAGTCACCTCGCTGAAGTCACGCATCTACCCGACGCTGACCCGTTCGACTTGTTGGTGAATGTCGCCTACAACGGCCCGCTGCGCACCCGCCGGGAAAGGGCCGAACGCGTTCGCAAAGGCAAACTCGACGCCTTCGACTACTTCAAACCGGAAGCCCGACAGATTCTTGACCTGTTGTTGGAGAAATACTGTGACCACGGTGTTGACCAACTCAGCGACCTCCACATCCTTGAAGTGCCGCCGATTTCGGAGAAGGGCACGCCGGTGGAAATCGCCAAACTCTTTGGCGGGGCGGACAAGCTGCGAGACGCACTGAACAAATTGCAGGAGATGTTGTACGAAGAATAAGGAGAAGAAATGAAGCATTCGTATCCGACTCTCGAACCGTTGAAGTTCCTCTTACAGTTGATTCATAACCGCGAAATGGCACTGCCGGATTTCCAGCGAGATTTTGTTTGGGACCCGTATGCCACGCAGGAATTGATCGAGTCCATAATCAGCAACTACCCGGCAGGTTCACTATTGCGCATCAAGAACGGCAACCAACTCCTATTCCAACCACGAGAGATCGCAGGAGCACCGAAATTAGACCATCAGTGCAAGCCATCGTATCTGATTCTGGACGGCCAGCAAAGGTTGACTTCTCTTTACCGGGCGCTCTATGGAGCGGGCGATCACCGATTTTATCTAAATTTGGATGCGTTAGAGAAAGGCAATGACCTTGAAGACAGCGTTTTTTACAGACGAAAAGAAGATGGAGAGAAGCTCTATGGTACGCTAGAGCAACAAGCACTGTCCCTGATCTTCCCTACGAGCTGTCTGCTGGGTACGGCAGACGGTTTTAGTGGTTGGCAGAATCAAGTTCTTCGCGTTCGCGGGACAGATACAAACGCAATACTTGACCTACAGGAGCGTCTGTCAAAGCTGCACAAGATATGGGTACAACCGGTCGAGGAATACGAGTTTCCTATGGTCACGCTAAACGAAGACACCTCGGGTGCCGCCGTTTGCATGATTTTTGAGACGCTTAACCGAACAGGGGTGAAGCTTAGCGTCTACGATCTCCTGACGGCACGATTCTGGCCACGGGACTTCAACCTTCGAAAGAAATGGGATGATGCTCAGGAGGAGTTCCCGATCGTGGACGAGTTCAGGGTGGACCCATACTACATTCTTCAGGTTATTGCGCTCCTTGAGCCGGGACTGGATCAAGACGGCAAGCAACGGGCCCCGTCGATCAAGCGAGGTGCTATTCTTGAGATGGAAGTTGGGCAGGCGAAGAAGGCATGGGACACTGCTGTTCAGGGGCTAACCGAAGCTCTGCAGATGCTGCGCGATGACTGTGGTGTCCTGGCGCCCGGCTTACTGCCATACAATACGGTGGTGATTCCAATGGCCGCAGTATTAGCAACTCAGTTGAATACTAAAGGTGCGGAGCAGGGAGCGAACCGTCTGAAAGTGCAGCGATGGTTCTGGTGCTCCGTCTTCGGTCAGATGTACGAAAACGCGCCGAACAGTCAGGCTGAAAAGGATTTCATGGAACTGAAAAGATGGATGTCTGGAGGCGCTCCTCCGGAGTCGGTTGCTGAGTTTCATTTCCGCCTTAGCCTCCGAGACGTCAGGCCGCGCCAGCGAGCTGTGTATCGCGGCGTAATGGCTTTGGTTCTGCAGAACGGCGCGCTCGACTTTCACAACAGAGGGAAGATCACCTCGCAGCTGCTTTCCGACAAGAAAAACCCGATTGACGATCACCATATCTTTCCTAGGGCTCACTGCGACGAGAAGAAATACGCCCCAGCATTGCGAGACTGCATACTCAACCGCACATTCATTGACCGAGTAACCAACCGGACACTCAGCAGGCGAGCACCGTCAGATTACTTCGCGGAGATTCGAGAGAAGCACGGAAATCATCAAACGGAAGAGTTGTTGGATTCGCATGCGCTTCCGACAGGAGAGAAGTCATCATTGACCGGGGATCAGTTTGAAGACTTCCTGACATGGCGTGAGGAGCGGCTGAAGGAAATGATCGAGAAGCGCACATCGTAGAGGCGTCGCGGAGAACCACTATGGCAAAGACTAAATCCATGTCACAATCGCCACCCGCCACCCCTGCAGCCCGTCTTTCTTCCGTCATCAAATCGTCGCGGGACATCATGCGGAAGGACGCGGGGTTGAATGGCGACCTTGACCGGATACCGGAGTTCTCGTGGGTCATGTTCCTGAAATGCTTCGATGACCTCGAACAACGCCGCGAGATCACGGAGAACAATTACCGGCCTGCGATCAGAAAACCGTTCCGGTGGCGGGACTGGGCGGCTGATCCGGACAAGGGCATGACCGGCGATGAACTGCTGAAATTCGTGAACGATGAATTGTTTCCGCACCTGCGCGGCCTCGTCGGCACCAACGGCGAACGCGACCAGCGCGCGGTCATTGCCGAAGTCTTCCGCGAGACGTTCACCCGGTTCCGGTCGGGCTACCTCATGCGCGATGTGGTGAACCTCGTCAACGGAATCAACTTCAACACCGCCGACGACATCCACACCATGGCGCACCTTTACGAGAGCATGCTCAAGGAGATGCGCGACTCGGCGGGCGACAGCGGCGAGTTCTACACCCCGCGCCCGGTGATCCGGTTCATCGTCCAGATGGTCCAGCCCAAACTCGGCGACACCATCTTCGATCCCGCCTGTGGCACCGGCGGTTTCTTGGTCGAAAGTTATGAGCTCCTGAAAAAGCAGGTCAAATCCAAGCAGGACCGGGACAAACTCCAGTACCACACCCTGCGCGGCGTCGAGAAAAAGCCGATGCCCTACTTGCTCGGCATGATGAATCTGCTTTTACACGAGATCGACCGGCCCAACCTGAACCGCTCCAACGCCCTCATCAAACCGCTCAACGAGATCGGCGACAAAGACCGGGTGGACATCATCGTCACCAACCCGCCCTTCGGCGGCGAAGAAGAAAAAGGTATCCAACTGAATTTCCCCGAAGCCACCCGCTGCTCCGAGACCGCGTTGCTGTTCCTGCAACTCATCATGCGCTCCCTCAAGAAAGGCGGACGCTGCGGCATGGTTGTGCCCAACGGCACGCTGTTCGGCGACGGCGTCTGCGCCCGTCTCAAGGAGCAACTCCTCAAAGATTTCAACCTCCACACCATCGTCCGACTGCCCAACGGTGTCTTCGCCCCGTACACCAGCATCCCGACCAACCTCCTGTTCTTCGATCGAACGGAGCCTGCGAAAGAAATCTGGTACTACGAACAACCGTTACCGGAAGGCCGCAAGACCTACACGAAAACCCAGCCGTTGCGCTTCGAAGAATTCGCCGACTGCATCGCGTGGTGGGGGTCTGCGACCCGTTCCGCTCGCAAAGAAAACGACCGCGTTTGGCGCGTCCCCGTCGAGCGCATCATCGAGAACGGCTTCAACCTCGACATCAAGAACCCCAACGCCAAAGACGACTTCGAACATCTCCCGCCGGAAACACTCGCCGCCGACATCTCGAAGAAGGAACAACGCATCGCGGAAATCATGAGCAATATCCGCGATTCTCTTACCAAGCACGAAGCATGAGCAAGCACAGCTTCAGAGTTTACGTAGATGAGTCCGGTGAGGAGGGATTTGTGTTCAACGCCGACGGCTCGGGGAGTTCACGTTGGCTTGTGGTCTCTGCCGTAGTGACTCGGACAATCAATGACGAAGCACTTGTCCGTCTGATGGAGAAGGTGCGGAAGACCTTGGGGCACCCACCCAAACATCCCCTCCATTTCTGCAAGCTCGCACACCAGCAACGAATCCCGTATCTACGAGAGATCGCGCAAGCGTCGTTGCGAACGGTTTCCGTGTTGGTCTGTAAGCATACCATCACCGAGCCGGAGAAGTTTCAGACACAGAAACACCTTCTTTATCGGTATGCGTGTCGCTTCCTGCTCGAACGCGTTTCGTGGCTGTGCCGCGATAACCGGCGGAAGGATGAAGGTGATGGACAAGCTGAGATCGTCTTCTCCAACCGCAGCCAAATGTCCTACGACGAACTGCGCAAATACCTACGGCATCTCAAGGAAAACAGTGACGAGATGCGCGTCACAGTTGACTGGTCAGTGATAAATCCCGATTTTGTCCGCGCCGTTGCGCATGAACAATTGGCGGGCCTGCAGATTGCCGATGCTGTTGCCTCCAGCCTCTTCGCCGCAGTAAACGTCAACCGGTACGGCGATGTTGAAGACAGGTATGCAAAACTGCTCTGGCCGACAGTCTACCGGCACAAGGGCACGTTCTTGGGCTACGGCTTGAAGTTCTGGCCAGACGACCTCACCAAACTCAAAGAGGCAAACCCGCACTTGGCGGCGTTTGCCTCTGGAGACTGAAATCATGCAGGCCCCAGGTTCGAGGATCCCACCCACAAGGGGCTGCCGCTGTTGCCAGCGACCTCTACAAACCCTGCGCTTGCCTGCATCATCAGTTTACGAAAGCGCTTTCGTTTGTCAAACGCATAAATAAATAATTCGATGAAGCATAAATGGCCAAACGTCCCACTCGGAGAAGTTCTACGCGAGCGCCAAGAGACACCTCCCGCCGATGCACTAGCGAGCGGCGAGATTCGCATCGTTTCCAAGATCGGTTTCAATGATGGCGTGATTCAATTTCGCGCTGACGGTGAAACCAAGACCGGCATGATCTTGATTCGTCCCGGTGACCTTGTCGTTTCCGGCATCAATGCCGGCAAGGGCGCAATCGCCATCTACGACGAGCAGAATACCGAGCCTGTCGCCGCGACGATCCACTACGGCGCTTACATTCCGAACAAAGATCGCGTTGACGTTCGGTTTCTGTGGTGGCTTTTGCGTAGCGGGGCGTTCCGGGAGTTGTTGCTTGAGTACGTGCCCGGCGGCATCAAGACCGAGTTGAAGGCAAAGCGGCTCTTGCCCATTCCGGTGCCGCTACCTGACTTACCCGAGCAGCGGCGGATCGTGGCGCGCATCGAGCAACTGGCCGCCCAAATCGAAGAAGCCCGCCGCCTCCGCCACCAAGCCACCGAAGAAGCGGAAATACTGCCGGCGCGTGCAACTACTCATGCTTTGGATGATGCCGGATGGGAGTTGAAGCCACTCGAAGAACTGCTCGCAGAGCCGCCGCGCAACGGTCTCGGACCACAGAAGCAAGTCGAGACCGGCGGGCGAGTGATGCTTCGGATCAATGCTGTGTCGAGCGCGCCGACAAGGTTTGTCGATTTGAGCGCGAACAAGATGGTTGATGTTCCCGATTCACTCGCCGCGCCGTTCGTGCTCCAGCACGATGACGTATTCATCGTCCGCTACAACGGCGATCTGAATCGCGTCGCCAAGGCCGCTATCTTCAAGGGTGAAACCGACGTTATCTATCCTGACAAACTGATTCGCTTGCGCCCCGACGCGAACAAGATGTTACCGGACTTCTTGGTGTATGCACTCGGCTCGCGGAGCGTTCGCGCACAAATCGAAGACTTGGGCAAGACTACTGCCGGGCAAATCGGAGTCAGCGGGGCAGATGCGAAGTCATTCCGCGTGCCCGTTCCACCGCCAGCGGAGCAACGACGGATCGTGGGGTATCTGGACGGGTTGGCGGGGCAGGTGGCGGCGCTGGCGCGGCTACAGTCCGAAACCGCCGCCGAACTCGACGCCCTCCTCCCGTCCATCCTCGACAAGGCGTTCAAGGGAGCGTTGTGATAGATCCGACAACCGCTGCAGAAGTTCCCCAAAGGGCTACCAGTCCCGAATCGACCGGCATGCTCGGGTATGAGGCGGTGCGCGAAACGGAATTAGCAGCTTCCGCCACGGCTCAGTACCGTTTGCGGAGATTGGAAGGCAGGATGTTCAACTCGTTGCGGTACTTGGCCACGGTACGGCGCGCGATGGGGATACCTTTCTCTTTCAGAATGGCGACGATTTCCTGGTCGGAAAGCGGTTTGGTCGGGTCTTCGCGCTCGATCAACTGGGAAATCTCCTCCTTGACGCTGGTGTTGCTCATCGCCACACCCGAAGCCGTCTCAAACCCAGGCGTGAAGAAATACTTCATCTCGAACAGCCCCTGCGGCGTCTGCATGTATTTGTTGGCAACCGCGCGGCTGACCGTGGTTTCGTGGACGCCCACAACTTCCGCCACTTGCGCCATCGTTAACGGTCTCAGGCAGAAAATCCCTTTATCGAGGAACTCGCGCTGGCGATCCACAATGACCTTGGCGATGTTGTAAATGGTCTGTTGGCGTTGATAAATGCTTTTGATCAGGAATTTGCCGGCGCGAATCTTGTCGCGGATGTATTCCTTGGCATCGCTGAGTTTGTCCTCGCCGGCCATAAGCTCC
This sequence comes from Verrucomicrobiia bacterium, assembly GCA_050013395.1. Classification (GTDB taxonomy): domain Bacteria; phylum Verrucomicrobiota; class Verrucomicrobiia; order Palsa-1439; family Palsa-1439; genus JBEKZD01. The sequence goes on from JBEKFI010000021.1 coordinate 9,718, forward strand.
TTGTACGTGTTGCTGATTCGCAAGTGCGGGATCTGCTCGTCGTTGAGCAACACGACATAATCGTCATCCATTCGCTGCACCACAACGTCGGCGGCGACGTACTGTTGCTGTTCTGTGGAAAACATCCGACCAGGTTTCGGTTCGAGCGTGGAAATGAAGTTGGCGATCCGTTGGACTTGCTCAACGGTCAATCCCAACGCTCGCGCAATTTCGGGAAAACGCTTACGGCCCAAATCATCGAGATGCTGATTGACAATGACCGCTTCGATGGATTCGGATTTGCCGAGCCGATCGAGTTGGATCAACAAGCACTCTTTCAGGTCGCGCGCCCCGACCCCGACAGGATGGAACGTCTGGATAAGTTCGATCGCTTTCTGCAATTGTTCCAACGGAAGCCCCGAACTGACGGCAAGTTCCTCAAGCGGTGTGCGCAAGTAGCCGTCGTCGTTGATGCTGCCGATAAGAAACTCTGCCACCTTCCGCTCCTCGTCAGATACTCCTGTGAAATTGAGTTGCTGGAGCAAGTGCTGTTGCAGGGACTCTTGCTGAACGATGGAGTCGAAGAAGTGCTGACGTTGTTCCTCCTGTTCAGGCGACCGGGCGCGGAACGAACTCGTCTGGGCAAAATACTCGCGCCATTCGTCGTCGAGCTTGGAGAGAACTTCAAACTCCTGCTTGAAATCCTGGTCTTCCTTCGCCGCGGCAGTTGCTGCGTCGGTTTCCGATTCGGCATCCACTTCAACGCGTGGCTCGTCCTTGGACACTTCTTCCAGCAGCGGGTTTTGTTGGAGTTCCTCGTGCACCAAGGCGTTTAGTTCCAGCGTCGTTACTTGGAGCAGATGCAGACTCTGTTGCAACTGCGGCGCCAGAATCTGCTGCAGCGACAGTCGCTGGACTTGATATAACCCTGGACCTTGAGCCATTAGTACTAATTCCTCTTTGTCACCTTTCTCGCGGAACTATAACCCTCATTTTCAGCAAGTAAAAGGCCAAAAATGCCGGGGGTGTGATTATTTCTGGCGGTCAACCATCTTGGCGGCAGCAGCCACAACCCTCACCCTGACCCTTTGCCGCACACGACAGCGGCGTCTCGCGGACTCGGCTCCCCTTCGCCAACGAAGGGAGAGGGGATTTCCTCTCCCCGCTTGCGGGGAGAGAATCAAGGTGAGGGGCCGTTGCTCCAGTTGTTGACCGCCACTTTTAGCCGCACGGGCGTATCTGAGCACCGCCACCGTAACCCACCGAACACCGGACGTACTGGTGTTGTGCGAGGTAGGGCGCGACCGCCGGGCGCGCCGCGTTTTTCGGGGACGGGCAGCCCAGCGGTCTGCCCCTACCTACAGCCCTGCAAAACGCCCGAGGCTGGCTATGGTGGTAGTGTCGAGATGCGCCCTAACCGCACCCAAGTGCCGGATCCTGCTTGAGTCGGGTATCGTAGCGTGTAAAATCAGCCCTCGTGGGGATGCAAGTCACAGTTCTCGGAAGTGGCAGCGCTGGCAATTGCACGCTGATCGAAACGGAGGCGACGACGATTCTGGTGGATGCCGGTTTGAGCAGCCGACAGATCACGCAGCGGCTGGAATTGATTGGCCGCAACGTCGAGCAACTCGATGCGATCCTTCTCACTCACGAACACAGCGACCACACGCGTGGCTTGCACGTGCTCTGCAAGCAACGCCCGTTCCCAGTTTATGCCAATCGCCTTACGGCGGAAGCGTTCACAACCGATCCTGAGTGCAACGGCCGCAGAAAAACTTCCTGGCGGCTTTTTTCGACTGGCGCCCTCTTCGAAATCGGCGATCTGGTGGTTGAATCCTTCAGTGTCCCGCACGACGCGTATGATCCGGTTGGATTCACGATCCATCACGGGACGGTCGCGGTCGGGATATTGACCGATCTGGGACAGGCGACGAAGCTGGTTGTAGAACGCGTCCGGGCCGTGGATGCGCTCGTACTCGAAGCGAATCACGACATCAAGCTGCTGCAAGAAGACACGGCAAGACCGTGGGCCCTCAAACAACGCATCATGAGCCGCCACGGACATCTCAGCAACGATGCAGCGGCCACGCTGGCCGGCGAGGTCGCCAGTGACCGGTTGCGCCACGTCTTTCTGGCGCATTTGAGTCGTGACTGTAATCGGCCCGACTTGGCGCAACAAGTGGTCAGCCGCAAGCTGCGACAGGTGGGAGCAAGCCACGTCGCGGTAGCAGTCTCAAGTCAGGACAAACCGACGGCCACGCTGAATTTATGATCGTCGGGGTTCCACGCGAAATCAAAAACAGCGAGTACCGGGTCGGTCTCCTGCCCGTTAATTGTGAAACGCTCGTCCAAGCCGATCACACGGTGCTCGTGGAACGCCACGCTGGCGAGGGCAGCGGCGCCTACGACACCGATTACCGCGCAGTCGGAGCGCGCATCGTTTCCGCGCCGAGGGAGATTTACCGTCGCGCCGATTTAATCGTGAAGGTCAAAGAGCCGCAGCCGTCCGAGATTCCGTGGTTGCGGCCGGGGCAGATTGTATTGACCTACTTTCACTTTGCCGCGGACAAAGCGCTGTTCGACGCGATCCTGCGCAGCCAGATCGTCGCTATCGCGTACGAGACCATCCAGTTGCCCGATGGTTCGCTGCCCTTGTTGACGCCGATGAGCGAGATCGCGGGACGCATGGCGGTGCACGAGGGCGCCAAATACTTGGAGGAGCCGATGAAAGGCCGCGGTCTGCTGTTGGCGGGAGTGCCCGGCGTTGCCCCTGCCAAAGTCGTCATTCTCGGTGGCGGCGTCGTGGGCACGAATGCAGCCAAGATGGCGGCCGGACTGGGTGCTGACGTCACGATCCTCGACATCAATCTGAACCGGTTACGCTACCTCGACGACGTGATGCCGCCCAACGTGAAAACGTTGATGAGCAACGCACACAACATTCGCGACCAAGTGCGGCAAGCGGATTTACTGATCAGTGCCGTTCTTCGACCGGGCGCTCGCGCGCCGATGCTGGTGAGTCGTCAGTTGGTGAAACAAATGAAGCGCGGCGCGGTGATTGTCGATGTCGCCATCGATCAAGGAGGCTGCATTGAAACGTCACGCCCGACGACGCATGCTCATCCGACGTACGTCGTCAGCGGGGTCGTGCACTATTGCGTCACGAACATGCCCGGGGCCGTGGCGCGCACTTCGACACTGGCGCTCACCAATGCCACCTTCCCATACGTCCTGGAAATCGCCAACAAAGGTTACCACCGAGCTGCGCGGGATAATTCAGGGATTGCCTCGGGGCTGAACCTCGTGCACGGCAAGGTGCTGTACCCCGACCTCTCGCGGCTTTACCGCTTGCCCCTCACCTCGCTCAGTACGGCCTAGGCGTGGATTATTCATAAAGTTTTGCGCAACGAACTGCCCCTCACCTTGATCCTCTCCCCGCATGCGGGGCGAGGAGATTTCCCCTCTCCCTTTCCAAGGGAGAGGGCCTGCCCGCCGAAGCCTCGGCGCAGGCGGGTCCGAGCTGTGACAGACTGTCGAGCTTTCAAAGCGCATCGTGAATAATCCCGGCCTAGGCGTGGTTAATAGCAGTAGTAACCGCCGCCGTAGTAATAGTACACTGGCGGAGAGTAGTACACCACAGGTGGCGGGCAGTAGTAGTAATAGCCGTGGGAGTACGAGCGGCAGTAACGGGGACGATAGCCGCTGCTGTAGCTAAAACCGAACCCATGGAAACTCCCAGCAAAAGTAGATGTCGAAACAAGCACAGTAAGCAGGAGCGTCACTCCGATTCCGCCGATTGCCTTCAGAACCCTATTCATACGTTCCTCCATTCATCCTGTTCGACGAACCCGGTCCAATCTTATTCGGTACTCCGGAAAACTCAAGTAACAGGCGGACGCCAAGTGGGTCGGGGTGTCTTCGAGGTCATTGTAGCCGCGAGCCTGCTCGCGGCCTCTGGGATGGACTGATGAGCTACGACCTGCCGCGAGCAGGCTCGCGGCTACAATCCGGCAGCAGTTGCAGCATGCTCCCGAAAGTTCACGAGTGGACGTGGGAGTCGAGATGCTGCTGGCAGTATTCGCGGCCATCGGAGCACTCGGTGCAGACGCGAAACTCCATCCGCGGCGCATCATGCTCGGTCACGCCGCAGACTGCGCAGCGATGGAACGGCGTCACGATCTCCTCGCGTTGAAGCTCTCGCACCCCGCGTCGAAACGCCCGCTGGCACCACCCGCGCCGCAGTCGCTCGCGCAGCGAGAACTGGCAGGCGCCGCCCGCTTCGTACGCCACCACCTGTAGCTCGTGCGCTGACTGCGCCAGGATGAATAATGGGAAGACCAGCAACCACCAGTCCTGAATGTAGAAGGCAAACGCCGCCCCCAGCACCGCAATCACGCGAGCGACCCACACGGCAATCCAAGTCGCCTTCTCCGCATTCATCCAATGCCACAACATGTCGCGCAAGATACGTCCACCGTCCATTGGGAACGCGGGAATAAGGTTGAATATCAGCAGCCAAAGGTTGAGGTTTTTGAGCGCCAGCACGAACACGTAGATGTGTTTTAGATTGCTGTCCCACGACGGCACCAAGTGCTGCATCAACGTTGCCACGCCCCAGAAGAACAGCCACAACACAAGCGTCACGAACGGCCCGGCGACCGTCGTGATCAAGTGCGCGGTTGGATGCCAAGCGGGTCGCACAAAAGCCAGTCCTCCCAGTGGCCACAACAAGATGTCGGTCGCTTCGCCGTCGCACCAACGTGCCGCCAGCGCGTGCCCGAACTCGTGCAGCAGGATGCAAACGTACAGTCCGGCCACAAACGCCAACCCGTAGCCCAAATCCTTATAACCGGCTGCGCGGTAGTAGGCGTAAATCAGGAACGTGAAGTGGAGCCGCACGTTGATGCCCCACCACTGCCCCAGCGGGATGCCCAAGTTCAGCCAGTCCATAGGCGCGCCAGCTTCGCACGAGCGACCAGCGGTGTCACGCCCAACTGACGGGGCGTCAACTGCTCGTTCTGTTTATCGAGCGCAAAGCCCGCCGTGGAATCTCCTTGAGTTGCTCCATCTTGACAATGGCCTGCCCCACGATACGATTGAAACGCGCCGGTGTCAGCAAATCGGGCCGCCGCTGCGCTCGGCATGCCACCAATTCCATCCGACGCGAATAACTTTCCAACTCGCGCGCGATCCGCTGCGTGGTCTGGTGCAACAGCTCAAGCCGCTCGAAGGTCGTCAGCCGCTTGGCGAGCCCGCGCACAACCATGGCGATGCCGTCGGCAAACTCCTCGACCGTATCTTTGTCGCATGTGAAGAACCCAAGATTGCGTTGCTTATCGGTGGATCTCAGACCATCCTCACGACAGATAAACAACGCCGAGAATCTCCCCTCCATCATGGCGATCCGGTACTGAGTCAGCGGGTTTCCCATGATGTTGCAGAACTCGAACCCGCTCCCGTAAGGCGGGCTCTTCAGTGGTTGTCCAATCGACAACACGCAGATGCGGTCGAGCTTGCCTACGACACGCTGTAAGCGATGCTGCTGGGCTTGAAACTCACCAAACGCCGAGTAGCTCAGTGTCAGTCTTCCGCTTCCCTGCCTCACGCCCCATTCCACGACCGCATCGGAAAACGCGCACGCCGTGATGTCGTCAAACAGATAAAACGTGTTTTCGCGGAGGTCATTCAGCTTGACCATGATCGGGCGACGATGCTCCGACGTGAACGCTTCCTCCACGAACTGCCGGCTTGCCGGCACGCGGCGCTGTAGTTCCAGAAGAAGCTCGCGTGTTGGATTCCTCTGAATGATATGCACTCTTATCTCCTCGTTCCTCTTGCAGCGTACCGGACTTGATTCCGCTTATAAACCACTTCTGACCGATGACAAAGACAATAATCAGCGGCTACATCGTCATTGATAAACCCGCCGTCAAAACATTCACTGCAGGCTGTGCGATCGCCTGCTTTGGGGCCGTTGTGGACATCAATTATGGCACCGGCGCCGGTCCCTCACGGTACGGGCTACCTGCTTGATATAACTTCAGCCGCTCTTGAATGTGTCCGACGAGGTCCCCTTGGCCAGCCGCGTTCGCCAACTCGACGGCCTCTTGAGCGACCCGAATGGCGTCGCTGAACCGACCGGCTTCGGCGTAGCCAGCGGCCAACACGTCCAAGGCACCGGCCTGCTTGTAGTTCGTCACCTCACAAAGCCGCTCCGCCAACTGAATGGCCTCTCCGGCGTTGCGCAAGTCCGCGGTCTCATGGGTGGCGAGAATCCAGGCCAGCTTGCTGAGAGCCGGCGGCCAATCAGGCCTCACCCGCAATGCTTCCCGGTATTGGGCAATCGCCTCCCGTGTCTGTCCTCGTGCCGCCAGAACACCTCCTAGATTACAGCGGACCTCCGCAAAATCAGGCTTGACGCGCAGCGCTGCCGTGTACTCGGCGATCGCCTCCGTAACCTTCCCTTGGCTGGCCAGGGCAATCCCCAGGTTGTTGTGAGCCTCCGCATACTCGGGGTTAATCCGCAGCGCCGCTTGATACTCCGCAGTGGCCTCTGCAAACACACCCTGACCGGCCATGGCATTACCCAAGTTGTAATGTGCTTCCACATAATCAGGCTTGATCCGCAGCGCCGCTTGATACTCCGCCGTTGCCTCTGCGAGCTCGCCTTGACTGGCCAGAATATTTCCCAAGTTGTTGTGCGCCGCTGCAAGGTTCGGTTGGATCCGCAGGGCCGCTTGGTACTCAGCGGCTGCCTCGGCGAGCTTGCCTTGACCGGCTAGCGCAAGCCCCAAGTTGTTGCGCGCCTCTACATAGCCAGGATCGATCCGCAGGGCGGCGGTATACTCAGCAATTGCTTCCGCGAGCTTCCCCTGACCGGCCAGAGCGTTGCCCAAGCCGTAATGTGCGTCCGCGTAATCGGGTTTGACTTGCAGCGCTGCCATATACTCGGCAGCCGCCTCCGCAAGCTTGCCCTGACTGGCCAGAGCATCACCCAGGTTGTAATGTGCCTCCGCATAATTGGGATTGATCCGCAGCGCCGTCGTATACTCGGCGATGGCCTCTCCCACGCTTTCCTGACCAAATAGCGCGTATCCCAGATTGTTATGGGCCACGAAGTTGTCTTTCGTCACATTCAGCGCATGACGAAATAGTGTCTCACTGTCTTTCCAGTAACGAATCTGAAACCAAGACAGCACGCCACAAACAACCAGCAATCCCACGGCAGTTGTGGCGGCGACTACCCTTCGCGCCCGCTGTTCCACCACCTCGCGCGGCACACCCCAAGCCATCATGATCAACAATCCAACCAACGGAATGTACGTGTAGCGATCGGCCATTGACTGGCTGCCCACTTGCGCCAGCCCGATCACCGGCACGAGTGTTCCGACGTACCACAACCAACCCGTTGCCAAATACGGCTCACGCCTCGCCCGCCAGATCACCACACCCGACACGCCAAGCAATACCACTCCGGCTCCCAGCACCGTCCTGAGCGGCCATACCTGGTAGGGGTAAAACGCAGCCAGACCGGCCGGCCAGAACATCTTCCCCATGTACCGCACATAGGAGACCACTGCGTTGACCATCCGGATGCCAAACGGCAACGTTCCCAAAGAAATAATCGCCCCTCCACTGCGTTGCGCCCAAATGGTCGCCACACACGATGCGGTGGCCAGCGCAACAAACGGAACCTTCTCTCTCAGCAAGTGGCTAAAAGGCAACTCAGCCCTCTCGCCGATGGCCGACTTCGTCCATCGTGTCCGGCCCAACGGCCAGTAGTCCAGTAGCAGCAACACAAACGGCAGCGTCACCACCATCGGTTTGGCCATCAGTCCCAAGGTGTACAGTCCCAAGGCCAACCAGTATCGCCGGCCATTTGGTTGCTCGACATAGCAGACATACGCCCACATCGTCAGGATCCAGAAACAGGTGCTCAAGACATCCTTACGTTCCGCCACCCAAGCCACCGATTCCACATGCAGGGGATGCAACGCAAACAGCCCCGCGACCAGCGCGCTCCGCCACGGCGCTCCCGTCATCCGGCGCAGAACGCCGAAAAGCAGCAGAGTATTGGCAACGTGGAGCAACACATTGACGAGATGATGCGCGCCGGCGTTGCCTCTCCACAACTGCCAATCCAGCATGTGGGAAAGCCAGGTGAGCGGATGCCAATTGCCCGCGTGATTGGTGGTAAACGCCCAAACCAGGCCTCGGAGTGTCAATCCGCTTTGCACGTGAGCGTTATTAGCGATATACTCACCATCGTCGTAGTTGGTGAACCCGAAGTGCCGGACTGGCGAGTAAACCACGGCGATGGCCGCCGCCAGACACAGGCAAATCACGAAGGTTCGCCGCCACTGGGAGGATTCAATCATTTCGGGGAAATAATGCGGAAGAGAGGAGCTTCATTTGGGCCATACGAAAAGTCACCGCGGTCACCAGACAACCGAGCCCATACTGGACGCTCCGCTGCAGGTTGATCGAAGAAGCTTCCGGAAAATACATGGCCGGGCAACTGACTTCTGCCACGGTGTAGCCGTACCAAAGGATCTGAGCCAACATCTGATTGTCAAAAACGAAGTCGTCCGAGTTGTTCTCCAGCGGCAACCGCTCCAGCACTTCTCTGGAAAAGGCACGGTAGCCGGTATGGTATTCGGAAAGTTTGGCGCCGATCAGGACGTTTTCCACGAACGTAAGCACACGATTGGAAATGTATCTCCACCAGGGCATCCCACCTCTCAGCGCGTAACCGCCCAAGATACGGGAGCCGAGCACGCAATGATATAGGCCGTTGCCGATCAAGGATGCCATGGCAGGAATCAGCTTGGGCGTGTACTGATAGTCAGGGTGAACCATGATGACGATATCCGCGCCCTCTGCCAGCGCCAGTCGATAACAGGTCTTCTGATTGGCGCCATAGCCCCGATTCGTCTCATGGGTGTGAACTTTTGTGCTGGGCAGGCTGCGCGCGAGTGCCACCGTGTCATCGTGACTCGCATCATCGACGACAATCACCAAATCCACGATCTCCTGTTGCATCACCTCATCGTAGGTGCGGCGGAGGGTCTTGGCCGCATTATAAGCAGGCATTACCACAACCACGCGCTTGTTCTGAAACATGCAGAATTTGCTAAGCCGTTTTGCTCCTGGAAACAAGCAGGAAATAAATATGATGATCTAGGGCAGTTCTTCGGCTGTGCCTCGTGCAGTCCAACGCTGCCAAGCAACCGTTCCAAGCCAACCAAGAAGAACCATCGCGGCCAGCCCTGATAACCACAACCCCAGCGCAAAGCTGGGAGGCTCGTAGCGAAAATCAAGCGTCGCGGCTCCCGCGGGGACGATGACGCCGCGCACCGCGTGGTTGGCCCGGAGAATCGCCACAGGTTGGCCATTCAAGTAGGCCCGCCATCCGTTGTCCCAGAGGTCAGCGAGCACGATAAGGCCAGGCGTCTCCATGTGGACGGACATTGTAACCCGCGTGGGAATCTCCGCGACAATCTCGGCAGAGCCGTGACAAAGTTCCGGCAAGTTAACGGGTGTCTCGACATAGGCCACCTCCCGCGGATCGAACTGTGGCGCTGCCAGTTTTTCGAGCTGCTCGCGGTCGTTTGCCACTGTTTCCACCCGCCGTGGAACGAACGCACGAGGCAAAGCCGCACGGTTCACGAGAACCCAATAGTCAAACCCTTGAAAGGCTGGGCGAATTGACGCAGGAGGAGAACCCCGAAAAATGACATACCGCACGCCGAGCATGTCCAGCACCGGCGAAAGCCGGATGCCATCCGGCGGGGAGACAGTCGCTCGGGGAACAAACCACTGGGTCAATGCGTAACGAATGCGGGGCGAGCGTGGGTCGGCAGCAATCGCCATAAGATCCATCAAACGTGCGGGGTCGATGCCATCGACCCCGCGGATATCGCGCAAGCCATGTGTTTGTGCCAACTGAGCAGGCAGACAAATGTACCCGACGATACGGCCGAGAGTTTCCTTGGCCAATTGCTCCAAGACCGGGATGCGCGGATAGTAAAGGGCGGGATCGCATTGTGCGCTCCGGTCATAAGCAAACCATAACAGGTCGCCCACCAAGACGACCCCGAGCGCTGGTACCAGCCAAGGTCGCAGTGTCCATCGGAACCAGAGCAACAACCATCCCGCAACCCCCAGGCCGCACAGAACTGCCGAACCAAGGTATGAACGAGCAAACCACTTCTGTACCGTTCGCACGCCGTCCAGATCACTTACCCAGCCGACAACCTTGCCGTGGCGGATGGCGGACTCGAGTTGAGTGGCAATTGGCTCGGGCGGAGTCACGGCGCGCCAAATACACCAGACGCAGAGCCCGGCCAAGAGTGCCGTCGGGAGCCAGAACCACCGTCGCCGCTGGGGAACGGCCTGTCCAAGCACGTCCAACCCGGTCGCTGTCATGGCGAGAATCGCGAACGAAGTCACGAACACGAGGCGATTGTGCGACATCATGTTGAGTCCCGGCAGACGTAGTAGCTCAACTAGGCCGGGAATGTTCAAACACCAACTCAGTCCCAGGAATCCCAGGACGCACCAGAGCGTATTGGCCATCCGGTGACGCCGACTGCACCACGCCAGCGGCGCCACGAAGAGTGTCGCAATCACACCTGCATACGTTGCGGCTGAACTCTCGATCTGATTTCCGCGCACGATACGGAGACTGCCCGTTCGCGTCACACCGTACATATCCGGCAAGACAGTCTGCGGCAAAGCTGCCCAACCGACCGGGGGGCGCTCTTCCTCTCCTCGGCTCCGCCGCTGCATTCGGGAACCGGTGTGCGCGTATTCCAACAGCGGCAGTAAATGTGGAGCCGCTAGGAGAAACCCAAGACTCCACCCCACTGTCAAAGCTAGGATGGCCCCTCGGGCCCGCCGTTTAAACCACTGCTTGCGGTATGCGGTCAGCAAGCACCACACCGCATAGACACCGGACGCCAGCAGGACTTGGCCGGCAATGTCGGTGGGACCACTCGTCAGGACGAAACCCGTGACAACTCCCAGCCAAATTGGCGCGGCAGGACTGGCACGGCGGACAGTCTTGTCGACCGCCAGCAGCAGCCAAGGGAGCCAGAGGACGACGGCACCCGTGTGGTATCCCTGCCCGAACACGAACAAGCCTGTCATTGGGTAACACCAAGCAGTAATCGTTGCCGACCTAAAGCCAATCTGCAGCGTTCGCCGGCAAAACAGATAAACTCCCATACCGGCGATCATCGCAATGACGAGTTGGAACCAGGCATGGATGAGCGGCGACGCAGTGAGACAGAGCAGGATCCGCAGCGGCGAATACTTCGGCTCAACGAATGGGGCCCCAGCATACTGATACGGCACCCACAATGGAAACCGGCCGGCGCGAATCTCAGAAACAGTAAATTGCCGACGGGGTTCAAAGTACAAGACTAGGTCTGACCGGACGAAATCATGTGGAATGATCTTGGCAACCTCGGGCGTCCTCGCGAGGTACACGTTGCGCGAAGCCAGAATATCGAGCGGAAGCAGGATCTTTCGTCCAACTAAGGACGGCCCGTACAGGATGAACTGCCCAACGACGATCCCAGCCAGTATCACCGCCAACTTTCCAAAAGCGCGGGCGATTCTGTCTCCCTTAGCACATGATGTCTCGTCACTCATTGGTGATCCGTCCGCCCCACGACCATCCTGTGCCGCAGGAGCTACCGCGCTCCAGTATCCTACACAACGCTTCCCTGAGCAGTTGAGCGCCGATTATCCAGGAAAGTCTTACAAGTAGCCAGTAACGATACATGGCAAGCGTCAGGTCTCCTGATTGGCGCCGTAGCCCCGATTCGCCTCGTGCGTCTGGACTTTTGTGTTAGGCAAGGTGCGCGCGAGTGCCACCGTGTCATCGTGACTGGCATCATCGACGACAATCACCAAATCCACGATCTCCTGTTGCACCACCTCATCATAGGTGCGGCGGAGGGTCTTGGCCGCATTATAAGCAGGCATTACCACAACCACTCGCTTGTTCTGAAACATACTGAATTTGATACGGCGTTTTCCTCCAGTAAACAAGCGGGGAATATGGTGAGCTTCGTATCGAGACAATCTACGGGGCAACCACATAACGGCCGGGCTGTTGGTCGCCGGTGCCGAAAACAATCCAGCCTTGGCTGCCAGGCTCCGTGCCTACGCCACTCAGGTTGGCGGCCAACGCGAAAACAGTTGTAGGACCAAGATCCATAACGTGTGGTATCATGTGCCGGGGCACGTCAAATCTACTCCTGCTTATTGGGGAGAATGAGGATAGCACTGTGCAAAACATTATGAAGGTTTGTGGAGAATCCTCGGAAGAATTGGGCTCCCATTTGCAATTGACAGAAGATGATTTCCACATCGTTGAAAGGAGTTCAAGCGCGGCATGAACTGCTCCGTGTCGCGTCCGAGCCGCCCCGCGCGCCGCCTACGGCCACTTCGCCTACACCGGCAAACCCGTCGCGTGGGAGAAGATCGTCGCCGATTTCCCCGACCCATCCCCAACAGGGAAGTCGAATCTGATGCTGCCGCCGTTAGAGTGTATCGAGATCTTGCGCCCGAGTATGCAAGCATCGAACGCGAAGTGCTGAAGGGCCGCTGATGACGAACGGGCGCCTGAAGAGGGACGTTCCTTTAGTCCGGAGAGGATGGCCACGGTCCGCGATCGCTGGCTTGCTGGCGGTTTTGGGCGTGGGGCTGTTCCTCGCGGTTTGGATCTGGTGGCTTGCCGCACGCAACCCGAACGTCCGGTTCCTAAGTCGCATCGGGCCTGCCGAATGGATTGTTTACCCGCTTGTGCCTCGCGCAAAGGCACGAAACGCGATTGAAATGGCCGGCGTGTTCCAACGGCAGTGGTGGCTGGAGCGTGCGCCAACCAGCGCCACCTTGCAGGTTCGGGCATTCGGGCGATGCCGAATCACCTTGAACAACACCCCTCTCGGGGTGGCTCTCCGTGCTGGGGAGAACTGGAAGAAGCCGACGGTGTACGATGTTTCGAGCCTGTTGCACGCTGGCCCAAACGAGATCTCCGTTGTAGTTGCCAACAGCACTGGGCCGCCGGCTCTCTGGCTCTCGCTGAGGACGGGCGAGTGGACGTTGAATTCCGATGAAACATGGCAGGTTTCGCTCGCCGGCGCGGTCTGGCGGTCGGCGCACTTGGCGTCGGTTCCAATGGTCATCCGCAAGGGCAATCCCTTGGCGGGTGGAGAGTGGTGCGTCGAATCGCTTCTGAAGCGGCTGCCGACATTGCTGCTCTTCGCCGGGCTTTCCTCCGGAATTCTGTACGTGGGCCGATACCTCTGGCGCCGCAGGAATGCGCAAGGCACTCTTAAAGAAACGGGACTCTCGAAACGCCAAGCCATCGTCCTTGTCATGTCGGCGGCCAGCCTGTGGATCATTCTGTTCGCGCACAACCTGAAATTGCTGCCTGCCGTTACGGGTTTCGATGTGGCTGACCATCTGGAGTACATCGACTACATCCGACAACGGCATGCATTGCCTCTGGCTAACGAGGGGTGGGAGATGTTGCAGGCGCCACTCTATTACTTGCTCTGCGCTTCCATTCTGAGCGTCCGCCATCTCTCTGCGACCAGTGCCGCTGGGGCGGCAGTGCTGCGCTTCTTAGGGTTGGTCCTCGGCCTCATCCAAATCGGCCTGGTGTTTGCGAGTCTCCGTCTAATCTTTCCTAACAATGCGCGGAAGCAGATCGTCGGCTTGGTTCTCGCCGTATTCATGCCAGTACACTTGTACCTGTATCACTATGTGACGAATGAAATCCTGGCGGCGACATTGGCAACGGCATCAATCTATTGCTGTCTGCGCATCTTCAATTCCGAGCGCGCCGCGGGGATTGGCCTGCATACCGCGTTGGGGCTGTGCTTGGGCGCGGCACTACTGAGCAAGATCACTGCGCTCGCCGTGGCAACAGTTGTTCTGGCTACGTTGGCGGGGCGACTCCTGATTCAGCGAGAGCACAATGTTCGGGTGTGGCTGCGCACGATTGGGTTGACGTGTTTTCTTTGCGCCGTAGTCAGTGGGTGGCATTACTTCCGTGTGTGGATTCATTTCGGCACCATCTTGATCGCCGCCTATGGCGGCCCCACCGGCCTTGTGTGGTGGGCGGACCCCGGTTATGGCACGGCCGCATATTATGCGCGTTTCGGGCAGTCTCTCGTCGCACCCTTGTTCAGCGGGTTCAATGGATTCGCTGATGGCCTTTATTCAACCCTCTGGGGCGACGGGCTGTGCGGCGGGAGACCAAGTCCGATCGACCGTCCACCGTGGAACTACGATCTGATTGCAGCAGGATATTGGCTGGCAGTTTTACCGACGGTTGCGATTCTGGTCGGCACAGCAGCGGCCGCAATCAGTATGATTCGTCGCCCGAAACGTGTATGGTTTCTTTTGGCTGGCGTGGTCGTCTTGATGGGAGTTGGACTGATCTGTTTCCTGCTCAAGCATCCCTACTACTTTGCCAACACCAAGGCCCATTACGGATTACCCGCCATGATGTCTCTGTGTGCGTTCGGCGCGTGGGGGATGGACATCCTCACCCGTCGCTGTCGCATCGCGCGCGTCGTCTTATGGATCGGGCTGGGCACATGGGCCATGAACAGCTACGCCTCGGTGTGGATTCAAGCGCGCGCGCCCTATACCCGGATCGTATTGAGTCAAGAGTTGGCGGGCAGAGGAAACTACAGTGCAGCCATCGAAATGCTCCGAGATGTCCTGCGCACCCATCCTCAAAACGCATCCGCGCGCTTGGCCTTGGCCGAAACGCTGGGAAAGATGGGGAACACTGCAGAAGCCCTGCAGCAGTACCAAACCGCCTCGCACGACCACCCCAACGACCCTGACTGCGCCACAGCCATGGCCTTTGCCCTCTCTCAACAGGGGCAATTCAGCAAGGCAATCGAGCTGGCTCAACAGGTAATTCAGCTCGAACCGGACCGTCCGGACGTTTTTCCACTATTGGGCCGGCTGCTCGCCGAACAAGGACGGTTCGACAGGGCCATCGCCGCATACGAGGAAGCACTGCGCTTCACCCCCGACAACCCCTACCTCCACGACGACCTCGGCACACTCCATTTGCGTCTGGGCCAGTATGGCCCCGCAGCGGAGCACTTCCTATACGTCTTGCGGATTAAGCCCGACGACGCTGACGCGCACAGCAACATGGGCGTCGCGCTGATGAAACTTGGACAGCCGCAGGAAGCCATCGCCCATTTCTCCGAAGTCGTGCGCCTCAGACCCGAAGACGCGTTGGCACTCGCCAACTTGGCGTGGATTCGCGCGACCAATATCAATCCCGCGATCCGTGACGGTGCGGCGGCTGTCGAGCTTGCGGAACGCGCTCGCCGCCTGACCGACCAGCAACGGCCGGAATTGTTGGACACGCTGGCTGCGGCCTATGCCGAGGCGGGACGGTTTCGCGAGGCTGTGCAGACCGCTCAGAAGGCTGTTGACCTGGCTTTGGCCACTGGGCAACAAGAGCGTGCCAAAGCCATTCAAACACGATTGGAGTCATACAAGGCTGGTCAACCTTTTCACGAGTGAATTGCAGCAGACCGGCCACCCGCGCACCGGGTAAACGACTACACCCGTAACACGCCTTACGACTGGCCCACGCTGAACCATTTTGCCCCACGTGAGCAGCCAAGTCGTCTTCCCAATCGCTGCCGCCACGGCACGCATTTGAACAGCCAGCGCTTCAAACTTCTTGGGAAGCATGGCCCTGCCCGCCGTCGGAAAGTGCCGCTTTGGGGCCGTTGTGGACGTCGATTATGGCACCGGCGCCGATCCCTCACGGTACGGGCTACCTGCTTGATATAACTTCAGCCGCTCTTGAATGTGTCCGACGAGGTCTCTCTGGCCAGCCGCGTTCGCCAACTCGACTGCTTTCTGAGCAACCTGAATGGCATCGTTAAATCGGCCGACCTCGGCGTAGGCTGCGGCGAGCGCGTCCAAGGCATCGGCTTGCCTGTACCCTGTGATCTCACAAAGCCGCTCCCCTGACTGAACCGCTTCTGCACCGTTGCGAAGGCTCGCCTTTCGGTCGGTGGCGAGAATCCAAGCCAGCCTGCTGAGAGCCGGCGGCCAATCAGGTCTCAGCCACAGAGCTTCGCGATACTGGGCAATCGCCTCCGTCACCTTGCCCAGTTGGAGCAGAGCGGTCCCCAAGTTGTAGTGCACCTCGGCAGAATCGGGCTGGATCCGCAGCGCCTGCTCGTACTGCCCGATCGCCTCCGACGCCTTGCCCAGTCGGAGCAGAGCATACCCAAGGTTGTTGTGCGCCTCGGCAAAGTCGGGCTGGATCCGCAGCGCCTGCCCGTACTGCCCGATCGCCTTCGCAACTTCGCCCTGACTAACCAGCGCAACCCCCAAATTGTTGTGGGCATCCGCGTTGTCGGGATCGATCCGCAACGCCGCCGTATATTCAGTGATTGCCTCCGCGGTCTTCCCAAGACCTGCCAGCATAAGTCCCAAGTTGTTGTGGGCCTCCACGTAATCAGGTTTGACCCGCAACGCCGCTGTGTACTCGGCGATCGCCTCTGCAAACTTCCCTTGATCAGTTAAGACAACCCCCAAGTTGTAATGCGCCAACCAAGCGTCTGGATTCTTTGCACGAGTATCCCGCCAGAGCGCCTCATCATCTCTGAATGCTTTGCAGTGCTGCCAGCTCAATGCGCTGAGGACTGCCACCATTGGCAACACCGCTGCAAGCAGCGGTTTTCTGCGGAGCAGTGCGTCGCCCGTTGCGGCACCCACCAGCGCCATGAGCCCAATACTGCCCAGATATTGAAAATGATCGGCGACATATGAATAGCGCGTAAAATACAAATCGATAAACGCAGGGACTGGCGCCGTTGCCACCACAAAAAACAATACAGCCGCCAACGGGCCCTTACCCACCCGCTTGCGGAAAAACCACAGGATCAGCAGGACGGCAATTGCCGCCAAGGGAAACAGGTATTGCCACCAGACCGCTGCATCGATCCGCCAGCGCGGGTAAACGAAAATCAGCGGGTGCGGCCAGATGAGTTTCCCCGCCGAGAACCACACGACGCGACCCGCCACCAGACAGCGCTCCACCAGCGAGAGTTGCCATTCAGGTCCCTCCGCACCCACATAGTGTTTTTCCACCCAGACTGTTAGTAGCCCCAGCGCGACACCAATCAGAAAAAAGGGGATCAACGGCAAAACATCCCGATGTCTGATTCGTTCTAGCTTCCACCACATCACCAGCAAAATGGCGCCGGGCAGCATGACTGTGGACGTCTTGCTTAGCAAGGCGCACAGAAACAACAGAAACGAAAGCGAATAGAACCACCACCGATGTTTGGCACTCTGCCGAAAACCAAGGAACGCAAGGAACGCGCTGAGACAAAAGAATCCCGAAAGTACGTTCTTCAACTCTGTGATCCAGGCCACCGATTCCACATGCACGGGATGCACAGCAAACAGCACGGCCGCAAGCCATGCCCCCGGTACAGCCAGACGAGTGAGTAGAACCCACACCAGAAAGGCGTTCAAGGCGTGCAGGAGCACGTTGACGACATGATAGCCGAACGAGTGCAACCCCCACGCTTGGTACTCAACCCAGAATCCGGTATAAGTCAGAGGGTAGTATTGTATTGAGGCGTGTGGATCCATCCACGTTTGTTCAAGACCCCCCAACGTTCGGAGCAACTGGTTGCCGGTGATGTTGTGGTGATCGTCCCAGACAAACCCGCCCTGCAGCGCAGGGAGATACACCACAACCGTCAGCAAGACGATCAGCGCGCCGCCTATGCTCAGTGATTTCCAGGATCCTTTCATCACCCTTCTAGTAGCGCGGGCGTCCCGCCCGTTCTTTGCCGTCAGTCCCCCGGCGGGCGAGACGCCCGCTCTACTTCTAGCTCTAGTGCCCGGATGAATCTCCGATTATCCTCCGGCAAGCCGACGGTCACGCGCACCCACTGCGGCATCTTGTAACCGCGCATCGGACGCACAATCACGCCGCGCTTCTGCAACGCGCGGAAGATCCGGTCGCCATCGCCGACGTTGACGAGAATGAAGTTGGCGCAACTCGGCACGAACTCCAGCTTCAACCGCTTGAACTCCTTTTCCAAATACGCCAGCCCGCGCCGGGTCATCGCCTTCGTCTTGCGGATATGCGCCGTGTCGTCCAGCGCCGCCAGCGCGCCCGCCTGCGCTACGGAGTTGACGTTGAACGGCTGCCGCACCTTCTGCAAAAGCGCGATGCACTCTTTCTGCGCGATGCCGTAGCCGATGCGCAGTCCGGCCAGCCCGACGATCTTTGAAAATGTGCGGAGCACAACCACATTGGGTCCGCCAGCCAAACAACTCTCCGGTGGCACAGGCGTCCCTGCATGTGCAGGAAGATTTGGACAGGCACGGAGGCCTGTCCCACCATTTCGGAGATGGCTTCCAAGTGCATAGGCGATGGACGGCGGGGGATCATCGAGAAACTCAATGTACGCTTCGTCCAAAACGCAAATCACGTGCACCGGTAACGAGCGAATAAACCGGTCGAGTTCCGCATTCGTCACGCGCGTGCCGGTCGGGTTGTTCGGATTGGCAACGAACACCAATTTGGTCTTTTCAGTGATCGTCTCGCGCATCGCGTTCAGGTCGTGCGTGTGACCGCGAAACGGTACTTCGATACACCGCGCCTGGAACGTCTTCGCCATGATGCTGTAGATGACGAACGCCCGATCGCCTGCCACAACCTCGTCGCCCGGCGCAACGAACGCGTGATAGAGGAACTCGATGATCTCGTTCGACCCGGTGCCGAGGACGATGTTGTCGATCTCCACGCCTATCTCTTGCCCGCCGAAGCCTCGGCGAAGGTGGGTCGCGAGCGCCTGACGCAAATAGAATCCGCCGCCATCGGGATACAGATGCGCCGTCGTCAGAGCCTTGCGCATCGCCGCGATCGCCTTCGGCGACGGCCCAAGCGCATTCTCGTTGGACGCCAGTTTGATGATCGTCTGCGGTTTCAGCCCCAATTCACGGGCGACCTCTTCAATCGGCCGCCCCGGCTCGTACACCGGAATATCGCAGACGTACTTGTTGGCAAGAGATTGGAAGCTCATGGTGGCAGTCTGACAAACTCACGAACATGGGTCAAACGCGAAAGGGCACGTCGACAAAGTCACTTTTCACTTAGGTTAGTGTTGAACTTCCCAAACCCGTTCAGTTCCGCTAGACTCATTGCCTGATGCCAACCGAAAAGAGCATCAAAGAGTTGGTTGACATGGGTCTTGCGGGGCAAAAGCCAAGCACCTACTACCGGACTGTACACCCTGAGCTTTTCTCGGATACCAAGTCTCTGGACAAACCGATCCTTTCAAAGGCGCTCCTGCAGTTTCACCTTGAACAGTTGACTGTAAACAAGAAGGAGATCGAATTTGAGGAGTTCTGCCGACGCCTCGCAGAACGAGAAATCTGTCCAAACTTGCTCCCGCAAACAGGACCTACCGGCGGAGGCGACAGCAAAGCAGATGCTGCCACTTATCCAGTAGCCGGAACCCTTGCCCTGAGGCGTTATTGGGCGGGACATGCAGCGCCAGCGAATGAGGACTGGGCGTTCGCATTCAGTTGCAAGAAGAAATGGTTAGATAAAATAAAGAATGACGTTGCAGGTATAGCAGCGGCACCCCGGAAATTCACCAAAGCATACTTTATCACCAACCAGCCAGTTATGGACAAGAAACGGGCTGAGGTTGAAGCGCAGTTGACCGCAGCACATAAAATCGACGTTCGCATTCTTGATCGCACTTGGATCGTCACGAAGGTGTTGGACAATCACCACGAAGAAATGGCGATGGAGACACTTGGCTTGGATACTGGGATGCAGCAAGAGCGCCAGCCAGGCCCTCGTGACGCTAGGCGTCAAAAAAAGCTAGACGATCTCCTCGGCAAGCTCCGTAACCCGGATCCCGCTCTGCCGAACGATTATGCTCTAGCACAGGATTACCTAGCCGCTGCAAAGTTGGCGGCAGCGCTGGAGCGACCTCGGGATGAAGTTGATGGCCTTTTCCTGAAGGCACGCAGCGTCGCGCTTACGACAGGGTACGTGGGATTGATCATTCGATGCCATTATCACCACGCTTGGCGTACGTATTTCTATTTCGACGATGCCGCGGAAACCAACAGAATCTACGAAGAAATCGAGAAGTACCTACCACAAATTGGAGATACAGAGGAGTGCGAACTGTTTTCGAATCTTTGCTCGATTCTACAAGTGGCGCACATCACGTGCTTCCACAGAATTCCAGAGGAGAAACTTAACGCACGGATTACCGCGTTGCGGCAGAAACTGGAAGTTTTCGTGGCAGATGAATCTCGCCCAAACAATGCCCTGCACGCTGAATCCCTCCTCCATATGTGGAATCTTTACGATGCGCGCTACGAGAGAGGCACAGCGGAACAGACTTTCAAAGCATTGCGTAAGTGCTTGAAGCGCTCAGCCGGTTTAGGCACGTACCCTTTGCTCCAATTCGCGGACACTTGGCAGATGTTAGGGGAAGTGTTTTGCGACATTCCTGCTTACGTCGAATTGCAGAAGGACATACAGCACACTCTGGCAAAGCGTTGCGGCGAGACAGAGGCAGGCCAGCGGCAGCTTACCTTTGCCGCGCAGTTACTTGATAAGGGGAAAAATGACGAGGCTCTTCGTCAGTTTTCCGAAGCACGTTTGAACCTAGCTAAGGCTGAGACAATGGACGGCTCCGTTCATGCAGCACTTGGCGCCGCTGTGGTTTATCATTCAATGGGATTGAACTGGGCCTCACGGACTGAAACCCTCTCTGCAGCGCACATTGCTCTTCATTCGCTTGATCACTTCCATGAATACCCCGTCCGAGGATTCTACGTCGCAATGCGGATGGCCTGGCTGGAGCTTGAACTGGGACGGGTAGGGCCTTTTCTCGCTTGGCGCAGTTTCGCGCACGGGCTGATCCGCGAATTGGAGTCTTTGAAATACGACACTAATAAATTCGCAGAACAGCTCACCATCCAAGAAGGCTGCTTTGGGTGTCTACTACTTCGCGTGAGTTCAGATGAGGTGGCAGAACTACGCGATCTCACTGACTGTCTCAGTCGCCTCGGGCTGGATGTTGCCCGCATAGCGCTTCTCTGCGCAACTGGGCGACAAACGACTTTGTTGGATGAATCACCCACTGCAATCCCAAAGGGAACGGAGGATTTAGAGAATCTCATTGCCAAGTGGAAGGCGCAACCTGCTTCTGGACAACTCCCCGAGCATCTTTGCGATGAGATGCGTACCGTCTGCACGTTCAGCACGAAGCTCTTCGGCGTTACATACCGAATCAGATGTCGAAACAAACTCGGTCCACTTCTCTTCACTGAGAATCTGCTCGGCGTACTTGAAAGTGCACTTGCGCTCGTAAAGTGGGAGAATTTCGCCTTCATAGTGGACGAGGTGAAAATCTACGTTGATGAAGATGATGTGGGCTCAAATCCTCCTCCGCTAAAACTCGAACATTTCGGCTCTGCCAAGGAGCAAAAGATAATCTGGAAACCAGACATGCTCGAGTGGATGCGGCTGAACCGGGCAGAATTCTGCGACTACATGCTGGGGTTCTTACTGCAATTGCTCATCGCGACAACGATTGACCCTATCAAAGACTTGAAAAAGGAACTCGAAACCTTGAAAGCGGAGAAGTCTTTCGAACGTGCTCTCGCCACTTCTCCGACGAGCATGGCGATTCTGGATCTTCTCGGCAAGGATAAGTATGACCTCAATAACTGGATCAACTCCGCCCCTACACAGACGGTTTAACGAGCACGAATCACTGGAGCGAATTCGGGGCAGGTATTTCGGCATGAAGGGCAAATTTGATGCTCAGTTGAGGGCTCTGCAGGCTGACCAGGCCTTTCTGGATCGGTGCGCAACTTACTACCAACAAGGCTACAAAGATTGGCACATTCTTAGTGCCATAATTAACTTCATGGGAAACCGTGAAACACGCCGGCTCGGGCTTGATTTACGCAAACCTCAGGATAGAGAGCGCAGCAGATTCCTATACGAGGAACTCAAGGATGTTGTCATCCCGCCGCACGAGTTTGACGGGCCTGGGTTCAAGTTCGCTTTCGAGATGCACGCACTGACCTGTCTGACTGTCTATGGCTTCGAGGAACGAATTGGGATCATGACCGACACAGCGCTAAAGTTCCTGCGCGAACGGATGCGCCATTTCGATCTCGACATCCCTCATAAGCCGATGTTTGGAAGGCCGCCCGCAGATTGGCCTGATTTGTAGATGACCACCCGTTCACATTCGGATAACCTCGCAGAATCTTCACCAACATCGTGTGCTTGGTGAACAGGGATTGTGAGGGCCAGCGGCTAACGTTCTTCAATTGGTGTGTAATGAACGCCTGCCAGGAAGTGGAGCATCGAAGGATCACTTTCTGCCGGGACTGCTGCGAAAAGACCCTGCTGAATCGTGTTGATCATCGATGCCGCTGTGTTGCAGGCCCACTTGGCAACATCAGGAGTTGCGATGACGGAAGTCCAAGAAACTCGAACATTCGGCTCATGTGCAATTTGAATCTTGCGGGATTTCAAACGCTCCACGATTTTGTGAGTGTCTTCAATCCGTTGAAGCTTGTAGTGCATCAATTCATCCCGCATGGCCATTAAGAGGTCAAAATCCTGATATGGCAAAGCGCCTTTATCGAAGGAAGTCCCAGTTAGCACTATCTTCGCAAGAAGATATTTGAGTTTCGGGGACGCTCTGTGCTCTTCGGCTTCGTCTAGTACATCGGCGAACGCGCTTACTTTGTTGGACGACTGCCACAACGCCGGCATTCCACGGATTATCTGAAAGGTCTCATTGATGTATGCCTCCAAGGCAGCGGCAGAAAAGAGGATCGCAGTCAGTACGGCATCCTGTTTCTCGATGGGTTTTGCATCTTCGAGACGGGCTCTTGTGAAAGCTCTTTTCGCTGCCATGTGCAGTCCGCCCGAGCTAAGAAAGAACCCAGTCGGCGGTGCGTTCGCGTTCATGAAAGTTAAACGGAAGTCAGCCGAAGGCCTACCCGTTCACGTTCGGATAGCTGCCCAGAATCTTCACGAACATGGTGTGCTTGGCCAGTTCGGCCAGGGCTTTCTTCACGCGGGCGTCGTCGCAGTGACCGTTAAAATCCACGAAGAAATAATACTCCCACGCTTTCTTTCTGCTCGGACGCGACTCGATCTTGGTCATGTTGATCTTGAATTTCTTGAACGACGAGATGCAGTCGTGCAGCGCGCCGACCCGGTCCTGGACGGCGAACATGATCGACGTCTTGTCGTTGCCCGTGCGCGGCGGATACTTCCCGCCGATCACCAGGAAGCGCGTCACGTTCTCGCTCGAATCCTGAATGTTCGGGTCGTAAACCGTCAGCCCGTACAACTCCGCCGCGAGCGCGCTGGCCAACGCGCCCGCGTTCGGCTCGCCCTTGGCGATCTCCGCCGCGCGGGTGGAACTGGACACCTCGACCAATTCCGCGTGCGGCATGTTGAGTTGCAGCCATTGCCGGCATTGCGCGAACACCTGGGAAATCGAGTACAACTTCTTGATTTGATCGCGCGGACAGGCGGCCATCAGGTTGTGGCGGATCGGCAACACGATTTGCGCGCACACCTTCAGCTCGCTGTCCACAAACATGTCGTACGTGTGCGTGACCGCGCCTTCGGTGGAATTCTCGATGGGCACGACGCCGTAATCGGCCCGGCCTTTCGCGACCTCGGTAAACACGTCGGTAATGCTCGGCAACGGCTCGTAACGCAAGCTCGCGCCGAATTTCTTCACCGCCGCCATGTGGGAATAGGTTGCCTGCGGACCGAGGAAGGCAATCACCAGCGGTTTTTCGAGCGCCAGCGCGCTCGACATCACTTCCCGGTAAATCGCGCGCAACGATTCCTCGGTGAGCGGCCCTTGGTTTTTCTCGGTAACGCGCCGCAGCACGGCCTCTTCGCGGTCGGGCGCGTAAATCTCGCCGCCCGCTTCATGCTTGAGCTTGCCGATTTCGAGCACGAGCTTTGTGCGTTCGTTCAACAACCGCACGAGCTTCGCGTCGAGTTCGTCAATCTTGCTGCGGAGCGGTTGTAGTTTGTCCTTCATGTCACCTGTTATCCCCTCACCTTAATCCTCTCCCCCGGGGGGCGAGGCGACTGTTCCCCTCTCCCCTTGAGGGGAACCGAGTCCTCGAGACGCCGCTGTCGTTTGCGGCAAAGGGTCAGGGTGAGGGGTTGTCGTTTGCTGTTTCTCTTCCGCAGTCTTGAGCGCAGCCGCTTGCAGACGTAACTCCGCCGCCTTCGGCATGTCGTCAACATCGCGCAGCCCGAAATGCTCCAAGAATCGCTGCGTCGTGCCGTACAACAACGGTCTGCCCGGCACGTCGCTCCGTCCGACAATCGTGATCAAATCGCGTTCGAGCAACGTCTTGATGACGCCGTCCACTTCCACGCCGCGAATCGCAGCGATGTCGGCCCGCGAAATCGGCTGGCGCAATGCAATGATCGACAGCGTTTCCAGAGACGGCTGCGAGAGCCGATGCGGACGCGCTTCGTCGAGCAGCTTCTTCAGCCACGGCGCGTACTCGGCCCGGCTGACCAATCGCCAGCCACCGGCGATCTCGACGACCTGAAAACTGTGTTGGGCGGTGTCGGTCTCGATCTTGAGTTCTTCCAGCGCCGCTGCCACCTGCGCCTCGCGCACGTTGCGAAACGATTCTGCGACGCCGGGGTTTTCCTCGTCCGTTGCCTCGGCGAGAATCTGGCGAATCTCCTTCGTCGTCAGCGGCCGCTCCGCGGCGAACAGCAGCGCCTCGATGATCTTTTTTAGTTCCAGTGTCATTTGTCTCAGTAGCGCGGGCGTCCCGCCCGTGAAGTTCTTTCATAGTGGCCGGCGGGCGATCCAGCCGCCGTAGCCAGTGCTACTTCGGCGGAGGAGGCGACGCCCGCCCTACTATGCCACCTTCAATACATGAATCTCTCCGAACGCTTGATCCTGTCTGACCTTCAATCGCTTGAGCCTGATCAATTCCAGCAATGCCAGAAACGTCACGACGATCTCCGCGCGCGACGTGGCCTGCGCAAACAGTGCGCTGAACAGCATCCCCGTTCGATCGCGCAGAGTATAGAGGATTTCCTCGATTTTGTCGCTGACTGTAAATCTTTCTTCCACGATCTCGTGGAAGTCGTCGCGGGCGGTCGCCTTCTTCAGCACGTCGTTGAACGCATTGATCAGGTCGAAGATGCTGACCTCGGCCAGCGGCGCTTTGCCGGCGTCCACCTCGATTCCCACATCGCCGCGCCGCGCGAAGATGTTCGATTGTTCCTCCTCGCGTTGGCTCAATTGGAGGGCGGCATCCTTGAACTTCTTGTACTCGACGAGTTGGCGGATCAGTTCCCAGCGCGGGTCTTCGCCTTCGTCCTCTTCGCTATCGGTCACCTGCTGGTCGGCGGGCAACAGCATCCGGCTCTTGATGTACATCAACGTTGCCGCCATCACAAGAAACTCGCCTGCGACTTCCAAGTTGAGCATCTGCATCAACGACAAATACTCCATGTACTGGTTCGTGATCCGCTCGATCGGGATGTCGTAGATGTCCACCTCCTCCTTCTTGATGAGGTAGAGCAACAAATCGAGCGGCCCCTCGAAGACCTCCAGCTTGACTCTGTAATCGGCTTCCATCGTTAAGCCCGGCGCTTCACAGAAGCGCCGCTACAACACCGGGGTGTAGCGGTGGCTCTGTGAGCCGCCGATTGTTCACCGCAACCCCACCGCCTCCCTCACTTTGCGCATCGTTTCATCCGCCACGGCGTTTGCGCGTTCCGCGCCATTGCGCAAGACTTCGCGGACGTAATCGAGGTTCTTCACCAATTCCGCCCGCTTGGCGCGCATCGGCGCGAAATACTCCAGCAACGCGTTGGCAAGTTCCTTCTTCGCATCGCTGTAACCGTAGCCGCCCGCCGCAAGTTTGGCCTCCATCTCACGCGCTTTGTCGGCCGACGCGATCACCTTGTACAGTTGCAGCGGAATGTTCTTGTCCAAATCCTTTTTCGGCGCTTCGACGGTCTGCGAATCGGTCACGATGCTCATGATTTTTTTCCGGGTCACCTTCTCGTCGCCGAAAATCTCGATGGCGTTGTCGTAGCTCTTCGACATCTTGCGCCCGTCGGTGCCGGGCATCACGGCCACCTCGGGGCGAATACTCGCTTCGGGAATCCGAAACACTTCGCCGTACTGGCGGTTGAACGCTCCTGCGATGTCGCGCGTGATCTCGATGTGTTGTTTCTGGTCCCTGCCTACCGGTACGCAATCCGACTGCACGATCAGAATGTCTGCCGCCTGCAACACCGGGTACGCAAACAACCCGAGATTCGGCCGCAACCCCTGCGCTATCTTGTCCTTGTAGCTGACGCAGTTCTCCAGCATCGGCATGGGTGTCACGCACGAAAGAATCCACGTCAGTTCCGTTACCAGCGGCACGTCGCTTTGGCGGTAAAACACCGTCTGTTGCGGGTCCAAGCCGCACGCCAGGAAATCCAGCGCCACGTCCAGCACGTTCTGGCGCAACTCGGCCGGATCGGTGATCGAGGTCAGCGCGTGATAATCGGCGATGAAATAGAACGCGTCGCCCCGTTGCGCCAGTTCCAGCGCCGGGCGCATCATGCCGAAGTAGTTGCCGATGTGCAGCTTGCCGCTCGGCTGTATGCCCGAAAGAATTCTCATGGCCGCTGCAAGATACGGGATGCTTGCAGGACGATGCGAGTAAAAAATCAACGCCGTGCCGACGCCCGCTTCACGTTCCAGCCGTTGCGGATCAGCCGTCGCCGCGCCTCTTCCTCGCTGCAATTCCTGAGTGTGGCGACGATGAGGCAGGCGCGAGCACGGAGTTTCTCGTTGGCGGGTTTGACATCGACCATCAGATTGCCCACCACTTTGCCGAGGCGAATCATGGAGATCGTCGTCAGCATGTTTAGCACGAGCTTTGTGGCGGTGCCGGCCTTCAAGCGCGTGGAGCCGGTGAGGACTTCGGGACCGGTGAGTATTGTGAGTGGTGAGTGGTGAGTGGTGAGTGGTTTGGAGCAACTCATTAGAAAGGTGTGCGCGCCACGGCGTTTGGCTTCGTCGAGCGCGCCGACGACGAACGGCGTGTTTCCGCTGGCGGCGATGCCCACAACAACGTCGCGCTTGCCCACGCCGCGACTGCGGACCGCCTCTGCGCCCGCTCGCGGATCGTCCTCCGCGGCTTCGACCGCTGAGTGCAGCGCAGGCGCGCCACCGGCGATGATGCCTTGAACCATCTCGGGATCGGCGGAGAACGTGGGCGGACATTCACTGGCGTCGAGCACACCGAGACGTCCGCTCGTTCCTGCGCCAACGTAAAACAGTCGGCCCCCACGCTTGAATGCAGCGACAATTGAATTGACGGCGCGCTCAATTGCCTGCTTTTCCTCGCGCAAAGCGGGGATGACGCGTGCTTCTTCAGCGAGCATCGTATCAATCAGTTGCGAGACAGAACGCTTATCCAAATCTATCGTGCGCGGATTGCGCTGTTCGGTCAGGACATCGGCAAGGTTGCGGTCGTTGTAGCTGCGCACCCGCTCAGCGGGTACCCGATTCGCGGCCAGCCCGCCGCGAAAATGTTTTGCGGCTACAATACCTTGAGCGAGCAGCACCGCTCCGTGTGCCGACTCGAATCGCAGGTGGAAGATGCGGGCATGCGGGAAGGTTTTCCGGATACGATGCGCTACGGTGTAGCAAAACTTCTTGTGGTGCTCGAACACGCCGCCCGCGAGCGCGATATCAGGGTTTCTAAGCCTGAGTTTTTTTGCGACGGCGTGGCAGTCCATCGCCAAGAACGATGCCGCCTGCAGCATCAAGCCCGCGTCGCCTTCCATCACATCCGGCGCAAGCGCGGCGATGTCCGCCTTGCTCGCGTTGGGAATCCAATCGGTAAGTTGGTCGGGTGAGTTGAGCGCAAGACGACGCAGCACCTTTCGCAGCGCGGGACCGACAACTCCTCGCCGATCATAGTCGCGCAGCGCGGCGCGCAGTCCCGTGATCGCGATCCAGTAGCCACTGCCGCAGTCGCCGAGCAGGTGTCCCCAACCTCCTGCTCTTGCCGTTTGACCGCGCTGATTGCGCCCGAAAACGCACGAGCCGGTGCCGCTGATAACGAGGATGCCCGCTCCATTCGTCCCGAACGCAGTGGCAAAACCTGAATCCAAGTCACTGCCTACTACAACGCAACGAGCATCTGGAAAAACACGCCCAGCCAGTACGCGAACGCGAGCGCAGTCGGCTGGTGTGCGGCAGCCCGCTAGGCAAAGTGAAATGTTCGAAATTCGGAACTCACGCCGACGAAGGCTGCGCAACAGATCAAGAATCTGTTGGTCGGTGGAAAGCTTCAGGTTAAACGGGCCACGTTCGAGTCGTTGGAGAACTTTCCCCTTGGCATCCGCGAAGAGAGCAGTTGTCTTCGTGCCTCCGCCTTCGATGCCGAGACAGACGCGTTTTGTTTCTTGACGAGAGCCCCCATCCATTGAGTATGGAGGATAGCAGATTTAGCTGCTGAGCGGCAAGTAAACGCTGAACGTGCTGCCTTTGTCAGGAGTGCTCTGCACCTGGATCGCGCCCCCATACTTGCCAACCAACTCACAGACAATCGCCAGACCGAGTCCCGTGCCTTGCGACTTGGTGGTAAAGTACGGCTCGAAGATCTTCTTTACGTTCTCGGGTGAAATGCCGCAGCCGCTGTCCGTAACCGAGATTTTCAAATGCTGTTTTTGTGGATCGAACGTGTCGGAGCGAAACGCGGGGGTGTCCGGGATTGACGACGCGCGCTCGGCGGAAAACGCGAGCGTTCCTCCTCCATTCATAGCTTGCAGCGCATTGACGCCGAGGTTGATGAGGATCTGCATCACTTCGGCTGGATGCGCCTTGATTTGCAGCGCTAGGTCACTGATCCGCGATGAGATTTCCGCAGAGCGATTGGCAGGATGCGCCTTCACCAACATGACCGTATCTTCCAGCAGCTTGGTGACTTCAACACGTTCGCTGCCCTGCTGCGAGGCGCGGGAAAAGCTGAGGAAACGTTTGGCGATGTCCTTGCAGCGTTCGATCTCGCGCTGGATCGTCGCCAGTCGTTCCTGAACATTTTGGGCTGCTCCCTGATCCACTTCGCTAAGCTTTGCCAGGTCTCGGCTGAGCAACTGAGCGTAGCCCGCCACGATGGACAAAGGGTTGTTGATCTCGTGAATCACACCTGCCGAAAGAACATTGGCCGTGACCGCGCGATTGCTGTCCGCCAGGCCGCGAGAAAGCTCCTCATTCACCTTTTGCAGTGTTCGCAGGCTTTCTTCCATAGTGATCTTGCGCTGGCGTCGAGCCATGCATTTTTCGAGCAGCTCGCGCACAAAGAACACGTCGAACGGCTTGTTCAAATAATCGGCTGCACCGTAGCGCACGGCGGCCCGAGCCGTCTCGACGGTTTCGTAGCCGGTGAGCATGATGCACTCGATGTTAGGATCGATTTCCTTGAGTTCCCGCAGGACTTCCACGCCCGAGAGATCGGGCATCTTGATGTCGAGGATCGCAGCATCGATGTGATTCTTCCGGGCGTAATCAATTCCGTCCCGCCCACAGGTTGCGACCGCACATTGGTAGCGGTCCTTGAACACGATGCGCAGCGATTCGCGCGGACCCGCTTCGTCGTCCACAATCAACAGGGTTGGTTTCCCGTTTTTCTTTGGTTCGGCCTGGCTGACCGCCAACGCATCATATATTCCCATCGGACAATTCTCCCCTTCTTTAGAATTTCAACGTGCTGGTGACCATCACCGCATGATTGTCGCTCTTCCAGGTGCCGTCTGCCGTCGCCGCAGTGCCGTCGTTGAGCGGTATGCTGACGGTACGATCCTGTGAGAGGCTGTATTGGTAAACGACATCCACGTTTACGCGGTGATTCGAATAACCGAGACCAGCACTGAACACATGCCGGTTCGAGTCCGGTACGGTCGGCGAAAACGTGTTGCCGGGCACGGTGTTCCCCGAAAAGATGTACCCGCCGCGCGCTGTCCAGTGATCCGTGATCTCGTACTGCGCGCCAAACTCATAGAACATGCTGTCTTGCCAGTCGAATGGGATCGTCCTGCCGTCGAATGTTGCGCCCGGAGAATTCAGAACGACCTTATTGAGCACCTGCCAGTTGGTCCATTCGACGTCCAGTTCCAACTTCAACTTTTTTGTTGGGCGGAACGCAAGGCCGCCCGCCACGGACTGGGGGAACTGAATCGACGAGTCAGCAGAATGCGGCCCGTCATTGCCGAGCGCGGTTGTCAGCACAGCTGTTCCATCGAAGTTGATGGCGAACGGACTGCGATACGCGATCCCGAGCGTGGTTTGCGGCGCGATTTTCCACATCAATCCGGCAGTCGCTCCAAATGCATAGCCATTACCATCGAAATGGAAATGGCCATCGGGAAGAAGAGGCGAAATCAAAACGCGACTCTTCAAGTCAGTCTCACCGCGGTAGATGTTCAAACCGGCCCCGACCGACAACTGCTCGTTGACCTGATATGCCACGGTCGGCTGAAGGTTGAGCACGGAGAGACTGGCCTGCGTCACGAGGTATCGGAATGGACCAGCGTTCGAGTACTCGGCCGCATTGCCAAAAGGAACATTGAAACCGAGACCGAATCGCCACGGCGATTGCGTCGCACCGAAATCGGTGGCAACGTATAAATGCGGCAGAAAGGCCATCGTGTTCATCTTTCCGCCCGAGCCTGCTCCCTGAAGTCGGCTATCGGGAAATGACAAGAAAGCCCCCGACGTGATTTCTGTGCCATGCAATTGGGTCAGACCTGCAGGATTGTAATAAATCGCCGAAGCGTCGTCAGCCTGAGCCACGAACGCCTCACCCTGGCCAGTCGCCCGCGCGTCCTGGTCGGGATTCCTGAATCCCAACGCCAAGGCCGACGTGCTCGCCATCAAAGAAGCTGCGCCAATCGCTGCAGCCATCCCAACGTAACGGATCGTTGTTTTCATGTTATCGCCTCTTGTCTTTCACCAACGCTGCGCCTAGACTGAGGATTGCTGAGATGGTTAGCAGTGCTCGTGCCATGGCGCGAGCAGACCTGGACGTCGCACGTTCCATCATCAGAACTGGGCCGGGTCAGGCTAAGAGCGCCTAACAAAACCTGTAGTCGCATGGTTTATGCCTGCGTTTTACGCACCCATAAAGGGTGCGGCTACCATGCAGGACGAGTTTTGTTAGTTGTTATAAACGGACAATTTCGCGCCCGCGGCAGCGCAAAATTGAACATTTTTGCGGAAAACACGGCTATTCTTGGACATCAAGCTGGCGCGGTGTCATTCCGCCTCATTGTTCGCAGGATCGGTCGAAGCGATGCCGAACTTGTCCATCTTATAGCGCAGCATGCGCCGCGTGATCTTTAACGTGCGCGCGGCCTCGGTAATCACGCCGCCGGTGCGTCGCAACGCTTCTTCGATCGCTTTGCGCTCAATCGTTTCGGTCAACTTCGGCAAGTCGAGGCTACCCGCTTCAAACTCCAGCTTCTCCCCGAGCTTTTTGCGAGAAATCGCCGCCGCAGAAAGCTGTGTAGTGGCTGTGGCAGTCGCGACTTCTGCCTGCGAGATGACGAACGGCAGATCTTCCACGCTGATCTTGTTCGCGTCGCACGTCACCATCAATCGCTCGATCCCGTGCTCCAACTCGCGCACGTTGCCTGGCCACGGGTAATTCACCAGCAACTCCATCGCCTGCGGGGTAAACTGCGGGACTTCCCGATTGAGTTCCTTGGCAAACCGCTGGGCGAAATGCATGACGAGTTGTGGAATGTCTTCCTTGCGCTCCCGCATCGAAGGCAGCATGATTGGGACGACATTGATGCGGTAATACAAATCCTCCCGGAACGACCCTTTCTTGACATCCTGTTCCAAGTTGCGATTCGTGGCGCACAAAAGGCGCACGTTGACGCTGATCGTGTCCTGGCTGCCCACGCGGCGAATCTCGTGCTCCTGAATGGCGCGCAACAGCTTGCTTTGCGTCCCGAATGGCATTTCGCCAATTTCGTCGAGGAACAACGTGCCGCCATTCGCGGCCTCGAACATGCCGGTGCGACGTTGGAAAGCGCCCGTAAACGCTCCCTTTTCGTGACCAAACAACTCGCTCTCCAGCAACTCGCTCGGAATCGCTGCGCAGTGGACAGCAATAAACGGTTCGTCCTTGCGGATGCTGTTGTAGTGAAGAGCGCGCGCCACAAGCTCTTTGCCCGTGCCCGTTTCGCCTGTGATTAGCACGGTCGTGTCGGTGTCCATCAACCGCTGAATCAGGTTGTACACCTTCTGCATGGCAGAACCTGAACCGACGATGTTTTCGAATTTGTAGGAGGTTTGCAGCTCCGTGCGCAGTCGATAGACTTCGTGTTCCAGCACCTTCTCCTTCAGGATGCGCTCCACCACCAAGCGAATCTCGTCAACGTCGAACGGTTTGTTCAGGTAATCGGCCGCGCCCATCTTCATGGCTTGGACGGCAGGTTTGGCATCCGTGATCGCCGTGACCATCACGACCGGCATCGTGGGGCTCAACTGCAAGATTTTCGACAGTACCTCCAGCCCGCTCAGATCGGGCATCTTTATGTCCAGCAGCACCACGTCAAACGGTCCTTCCGCGCGCACGGCTTCCAGACCGCTCGTGCCGTCCGCCTTCGACACGACTTCGTAACGGTCCTTCAAAATGAATCGCAACGATTCTCGCGGGCTTTCTTCGTCATCAATGCACAATATCCTGGCCTTAGCCATCTGCTCATCTCCTTGTTGGACAACTTAGAGCGCCTAACAAAACCTGCAGTCGCGGCCCCGAACGCGTTCGCGGTAAACCTTTATGCCTGCATCTTACGCACCCATAAAGGGTGCGGCTACCATGCGGGACGAGTCTTGTTAGTAGGCTCTTACGCCGCCGGCAATGGAACATTTACGAGCGTTCCCCTCGCTCCTGGTCGAACGCCATCGGCAAACGATTGGTTGCCGCGTGATGTTCCGCACCTTGCTCCGCTGCGGCTTCCTCCTTTGCAAGTTGACTCAGCAATGCGTCATCGGGATGCGGTTGCGCCTTCACCGGCAGAAACATTATCACGGTCGTTCCGCGTCCTAACATACTGTCAATCTCCAGCCGACCGCAATGCCGCTCGATGATCTTTTTCACAATCGTCAGCCCGAGTCCCACGCCGACGTTGCGTGTGGTGACGAACGGCTCGACGACACGTTTCAGATTCTCCAGCGCGATCCCTTCGCCCGTGTCCCGCCATTCAATGCGCACGGCGCCGCCCACGGGCAGCCTGCCGTCGGGAAAATCCGTTGGTTGCGCATCCGAGGTGCTGATCGCCAGTCGCCCGCCCGTTGGCATCGCCTGCAGGGCGTTGCGCAGGACGTGTTCAAACGCCTGCATCAGCCGAATCTTGTCGCCTTCCACCCGCGCCAGTTTGTGGCCGAAAGCTTTCTTCACCATGACCACAGGAACTCCCGAAGCGGGTTCCGGCGCTTTCTCTCCCACCGCGACGACTTGCGCCAACTTCTTGCGGGCAAACTCCTGTCCCACGTTGCCCAGACAATTCTCAATGACATCGCTCAGCACCACTTCTTCGTGCACCAAACCCAGCGGATGAGAGAAAAATGTGAGATTGTTGACCAGGACATCCACGCGGTTGACCTCGTTGATCACAACGCCGCTGAACTGCTCGCGAAACTCCTTCTCGTTGTAGCGCTCGGGCAGGAGCTGCGCGAAGATTTTGATCGATACGAGCGAGTTTTTCAGTTCGTGCGACAGGCGCGCCGCCAGCCGCGTGAAGAATTCCTTGTCCGCCAGTTCTCGTTCGCGCGCCTGCTGCAGCTTCGCCTGGGTAAGATCCTCGATGAGAGCGACTGTCACAAGGTTTCCTGCTGCAGCCTGCATCCCCGCCAGACTCGCGGCAAACCGCGCAGCGCTGATACTCAGTGGACGATTGCTGCGGGGCAACGTCACTTCACGGTCGCAAATCTCCTGGCCCGTCTGCAATACCTCGAAGATGATGTCGCCCACGCGACTCGGAAGACGAGTGCTGTCCTGACCAACAATTGCTTCGTTGCCCAAATCGAGCAAGGTGCGGGCCCGGCGGTTAATGCTGAGGATGCGGCTGTCTTGTCCAACGGCAACAACGCCGCTTTGCACGTGCGCCAAAACCTCGCTCAGGAAATGTTCTTGGCTGGCGATGCGGTCGCGCAAATGGAGGTTGCGGATCGCCTGCGCAAGCTGCGCCATCAAGTAGTAAACCAGCTCCAATTCCTCATTGGTCAGCGGCTCGCTCGTGATTCTCCCGCTGAAGGTGAGCACGGCCAACAACTGGCCGTCATCGAACATGGGCACGGCGACCTCCGTACCAAGCAGTTCGAACTCACGCGCGATCTCCGGGTCGTAATCAAGCGCCAGCGAGTCAAGCGTCTGAGTACGCCGCAAAATCTTTGCTTCCCGCGCGAGGCTCGCTCTGCAGCCGTCGTGTGAAGATCGCCACTTTGCCGACACCCAGCAGCTCTTGCACAAGCCGCAGAAACTCTGAAAGCAGTTCATTCTCATCAAGATGTTGGCTCAAGATTCGCGAGAGATCTTTCAACGCATCGCGATACCGATACGCATCAAAGGATGGAACGATGGCAGACGGATGCGCTTGCGGTGAGAACATCAACCCCGGCGGCGGGGCGACCGCTGCCGACGGAGCGGTTGTTTGAAGCTGACGCGCAATCACAGCATCTGCCCGTTTCAGTTTGGATTGAGCATCGCGTAATTCGAAAAATGTCCCCAAGGATTGTTTCAGCCGGTCTGCTGAATCCGAGTCGGAAACAACCAGCCAGCCCTGCTCCGTCGGATACAGCGATTGCTGCGCGGCAGTGGCGCGGACGACGACGGCTTGGTGTTCCTGGAGGCGCGACGCCGCGAGCGATTCGACAGCCCAACGAGTCGTTTCCCCCAAAGAGACCGCGTCGAGAATCACGGCGTCCACGAGACGCAGCCAAGTCGAGAAGAGAGAATCGAATCGCTCGCGCGACGGGTCGGTCGGCGGCGGGAGCAAGACGAAATTCGTCTTCTCGCCGAGAATCTCGGTCAGCAGCCGTTGTGTTTCGGCCGAATTAGTCAGCAGCAGAGCCGTTTTCATGGGTTACGTGCCTCGCTGGCACCGTTCGCTTCACCTCCGTGTCCGTTCTGACACCGCTTGAGGACGACGGCCGTGTTGCGCCCGCCGAAGCTGAATGAGTCGCTCAGTGCGATGTCCACGCGCCGATGACGGGGTTCATTCGGGACGTAATCAAGGTCGCAGTCAGGATCGGGATACTCGTAGTTGATCGTCGGCGGAATGACGTTGTCCCGAATCGACAAGCAGCAAGCCGCCAATTCCGCTGAGCCGCATGCTCCCTGCATGTGGCCGAGTTGGGATTTGATGGAACTGATGGGAAGCCTGTAGGCGTGCTCGCCGAACACTTTCTTGATGACAACCGTCTCCGCTTTATCGCCGAGCGGCGTGGATGTGCCGTGCGCATTCAGATAATCAACTTGCTCGGGACGCACGCCGGCCTTGGCCAAAGCAAGCTGCAGCGCGCGCGCCGCCTGCTCGCCGTCAGGTGCGGGATGGCACATATGGTAAGCATCGCAGGTGGACGCCCAGCCAAGAATCTCCGCGTATATCTTCGCGCCGCGCCGGAGGGCGTGCTCCAATTCCTCCACGATAAGCACGCAGCCACCTTCACCCATCACAAAGCCATCACGCTTGCGGTCGAATGGCCGCGAAGCTTTCTGAGGCTCGTCGTTGCGATTGGACAGCCCGCCGGTGGCACCAAGCGCCGTCACGACGAAGGGGTGGATGGGCGCATCGGCACCGCCCGAGAACATGACGTCAACATCACCTCTTTGAATCATGTCGGACGCCTCTGCGACGGCAGCGGTCGAACAATCGCAGCCAGTGGAAATCGTGATGCTCGGCGCTTTCAGGCCGAGATGCAATGAGACTTGCCCACCGCCAGCACCCGTGAATATGGCGATTCCGAGATATGAGCTGACGGCGTCCAGCCCCTTGTCCTTGTATACATCGTACTCTTGCGCTCCGTACATCAGCCCGGCATATGTCGTGCCCATGACGACGCCAGTGCGGTGGCGATCTTCCTTGT
>JBEKFI010000022.1:0-30582 GCA_050013395.1 Verrucomicrobiia bacterium
GACCCAGGACCAACTCATTGAAGCCGCACGCACCGCCTTCAATGCCATTTCAACCGCCGACTGCCGCGGCTTCTTTTTACACGCCCATTACGCTATATGATTTGTGGAAATGCTGTAGCTCAGGCCAAGCTTCTTCTTGCCCTCTTCGTTGATCTTCGAAAGATTCCACGGAGGATCGTACACAATCTCAACGTTGGCCTCGCCCACGCCTTTCAAGTCGAGCAGCTTCTGTTGGACCTGCGCCAAGATCTGCTTCGACATCGGGCAGCCCTGTGAGGTGAGCGTCATGCGAACATCGACGCGCGTGTCGTCGCTGTCTTCGAGCGGTGAGACTTTGACCTCGTACACCAGACCAAGGTCGACAATGTTGCAGGGCAACTCCGGATCGTAGCACTCTTTGAGCTTCGTCCAGACTTGTTGTTCCGCCAGAGGCATCACGATCAGGCCGCGTTAATGTTTTTCCAATTGTTTGAGAATCGCCTCGGCGCACTTGCGAAACGCCTTGGCAGGCTCGCTCTCCGGTGCGGCGACGACGATGGGAAGACCTCTGTCGCCACAAATACGGACGTCCGTGTAGAGAGGAACCTCTCCCAAGAATGGCACTTCCATGCGTTCGGCTTCCTGTTTGCCGCCACCGTGACCAAAAACATCATCGTGCTGGCCGCAATGCGGGCAGACATAATAACTCATGTTCTCGATAATGCCGAGGATTTTCACGTTCACCTTTTCAAACATCTGAATGCTGCGCCGCGCCACCTCCAGCGCCACGTCCTGCGGCGTCGTCACGATCACGCCGCCGTCCAACGCCACGGTTTGCGCCAGTGAAAGCTGCGCGTCGCCCGTGCCCGGCGGCAGATCCACGACGAGCACGTCCAGCGCACCCCAGTTCACGGCGGTCGTGAACTGTTGAATGGCCTTCATGATCATCGGTCCGCGCCAGATGACAGCCGTACCCGTGTCCAGCAGCAGCGCCATGCTCATCATCTTCAACCCGAAATTCTCGACGGGATCAAGCTTGTCGTCGGTGACCGTGGGCCGCTGGGTCGCGCCCATCATCTTGGGCACGCTCGGCCCGTAAATGTCGGCGTCCATCAGGCCGATCTGGCGATTCAATCGGCTCATCGCGCACGCCAGGTTGACCGCGACCGTTGATTTGCCGACGCCACCTTTGCCGCTGCCCACGGCGATGACGTGTTTGATGCCTTCGATTTGCGGGCGGCCCGGCATCGCGCCCGCTCCGGCCATTGGCATCTGGCCTTGCTGCGGCGGTTGCTGCGCGGTCATTTGAACGTTGACGCGGCCGACACCCTCCAGACGCGGCAGCAGATCCTTCACGTCCTGTTCGATCTTCTGCGGAACGGCTGCGTCACGTGTCACGACATGCAACGTCAGGCTGACGTCATTGTTCTCGGTGATCGCGATGGACTTGATGAGGCCGAAACTGACGATGTCGCGGCTGAAACCGGGGAATTTGACGGCCTTGAGTGCTTCTCGGATTTTATCCTCGGTAAGAGGCTGGCGGACTCGTCCGAACATGGTCACCTCAGTTCAGAACGGCTGCCGGCCGCGCGGGATGCGCCGAGGCGTCTTGCGGCTTCAGCAAATCCTGCAAGGTGGTGCGGACAAAGACCTCGTTGACCCGGCTTTGGGCCTCCGCAAAAACTCCGCAGAGAGCGCAAGACGTGAGACGATCATGGGAGACCACGCACTCAGGATCGCCGGTCACGCATTTCTGAAGCGCGAACGCGCTCTCGATACAGTTCAAGATCTGCAGAAGATTGATTTCGTCCGCCGGCTTGGCCAGACTGAAGCCGCCCCCCGCCCCGCGATGTGAAAGAACAAAACCGCCTTTGGCCAGAGACTGAAAAATCTTCGCGAGGAAACTCTTCGGGATGCGTTCCTTCTCGCTGATCTCGTCGATCATCACCGTGCGATCGGCAGGCTGTTTCGCCAGATACAACAGCCCGATGATCGCGTATTCACCTGCTCGCGTGACCTGCATATTAAATCGGAGGAATTTGCTCTTCTTTCTGCTGCGAATATACGGAGCGCCACCCGGAAAGTCAACGCATCGCTTCTGCGGCGAAGACTTTGCGCATCGCAAACGTGTCTGCTAGAGTGCCGAGGAGGCAATCATGGCGGCGGCACCATCAAAACTTTCTGATGCGGAGATCGCGCAACGACTGTCTGCGTTGAAGGGCTGGCCCCGCTCGGAGCGGGGCTGGCAGTGCGAGGGCAATGCAATCATGAAAGAGTCTGTGCTTGGCGGATTCACGGAAGCCACGCAGTTCATTGCCAGGATCGCCCCGATCGCCGACGCGATGGATCATCACCCCGACGTGCAGCTTCACCGCTACAAGCGGGTGAAGATCATCCTCACCACACATAGCGCAACCGGAATCACCCATAACGATTTCGATCTCGCCGCTAAAATCGACCCGCTGGCCCCGCTCGGAGCGGAGCTGGTGTAATCGGAACGGCTTCTTCAGCCACGGATGCACACGGATGGCACACAGATGGCAGATGTCGGAGCGACGCATGCGTCGCTCCGACCGTTTCGGTTCATCCGTGAACATCTGTGTTAATCTGTGGCCCGATCATGCGCATCATCATCACCAAACACACCCGCACGCTCACAGTGTTCGACGGCGAAGAGCAAGTGCTGCGCATCCCTGTCATGCTTGGGGAAAATCCCGCCGATAAACAGCGCGAAGGCGATCTCGCCACGCCCGAAGGCGAGTTTTACATCTGCTACAAAAACCCCGACAGCGAGTACCATCGCTTTCTCGGCTTGAGTTATCCGAACATCGAAGATGCCGAGCGAGGCTTGCGCGAAAACCTCATCACGCCGGTTGAATTCGAGCAAATCCGCGAGGCGGTCACGCAGAAAGAGTGTCCGCCTTGGAAGACCGCATTGGGCGGTGAGATCGGTTTGCACGGCCCGTGTCCGAACGTCACATGGACACACGGTTGCATCGCGATGACTGTTGACCAGATCGAACGGCTATATGATCTGCTGGACCTCGGCGACGAGGTGATTATCCTGCCTTAGCACACCTTTTCAGAAATATGCTAACGAAATGACACCCACCCCTATCCCCTCCAAGGAGGGGAATCGGACAGTATCCCCTCCCACGGAGGGGTGGCCGCAGCCACTGTCGTGTGCGGGCGCGGACGGGGTGGGTCCGTCGCGGATACGTGAGCGGATTTATGAAACGGGGCACTTAGGTTCCGCTCCGACTGCGCAATCTTTATGAGCCAGCGCTTCTATGTTTATCCGCTCTTCTTTGCTGTCGCGATCCAGCTTGTGCTGTTCCTGCGAACCAACGCGCGCTGGTACCGGGCGCAGGTCGCGCAGTTGCTGATAATTCTGCTGGCTTCAATCGGCGCGGTGTATTTCAGCCACGACTTCGTGTGGGTCATCATTGCCTGGAGTTTGTTTGCAGTTTTTGTCCTCGTGCCGCGACTCTTGGTCCGCACTGCCATGCGACGGCAGATGACGCGTCCGCCCAACGAAGTGGCACATTGGTGGCGGTTGGCCGGATGGTTTGCCTGGGGAAATCCCGGTAGAGTGTATCAAACTTACGCCGCCGTCTCGCGGTTCTGGGGCAGCGGCAATCGGCTCGCTGCCGAGATGCTTCTCGAAGAGTTGGGTGCTCGAGCGATGCCGGAAGTGATCCGGGGCGAGATCAGGGTCTGGAAGCTATCATTGCTCGTCGCAAGCCGCGATTTTTCGGCAGCGGTGGCATTCTACGAACGGATGGGCGATTGCGGGTCGTTGGCTTCGGACACGCTGGCGCGAGTGCTGGCGGCACGTGCGTACGCCGAGACCGGAGAGACCGAAAGAGCTTTGTGGTCCCTGCAGTTTGCAGCGTTGTCGCCGCGGTCGATTGGCCCGCTGGAGGCGCAGTTGTGGGCGACCCGCGTTTGTGTGGCAGCCTTGGCGGGTGACGGGCCGGAATTGGAATCGCTTCTGCGCTCGCGCGAGAAGCCGTTCCAACGCCGGCGGCGGTTCGCACGATTCGCCCCCTACTGGCGGGGCCGGTGCGCCCTGGCACGCGGTGATCGCGCAGAGGCAGCCAGGCAATTGGCCCGAGCACACGCACTGACGCATCCCCGGAACAAATTGTGGCGCGAGGCCATCGCCCGTGATTTGCAGCGCGCCGAAGCGCTGCCTGAAACGATCAACTCGTCGGTGGGATTCGCCGCACAGACGCCTGGTTATGCGGCCGGGCAACAGACGCTGCAGTTGGCCGAGCAACAGGCTGCCGGTTGGCGCGCACTCATGTATATGGGGCAACCTCAAAGGGGGGCGCTGGCTTTGCTGGTGGTGTTCACACTCGTGTTTCTGGTGAACGCGATCGTGTTTGAGGGCATTGTGCAGCAGCCGCTCTGGTTGTGGGCGGGCAATGTCCCCGAAGCCGTGCGCCACGGTGAGTGGTGGCGGCCAACCACAGCGTTATTTCTGCACGCCAATCTGTTGCACTTGGCGATGAATGGCTTTGCGCTCTGGCTGTTCGGTTCTGCGGTGGAGAAATCGATCGGACGCTGGCGGTTTATGGCGATTTTTTTGGTGGCGGGTTCATTCGGAAATCTCCTGAGTGCGATGATGGCGCGCTACGATGTGTCGGTGGGGGCAAGCGGCGGAGTTTTTGGCGTGATCGGCGCGTTTGCCGTCGCGGCGTATCACCTCGAAGGTCCGATGTTCGCTCCGGTGCGTCGGCGGTTGCTGATGTTGATCGCGTTGATGGTTGCCGTGGATTTGACGATCAGCGGTCTTGAGCCGCAGGTGGACAATCTCGCGCACGCCGGCGGGTTCGTCGCAGGACTCGTGCTGGCGGCGCTGCTGTGTCCACGACATCGGCAAACCGACCCGTAGCAAGAAGCACCGTTACTCGTGTAGGGCACAGCAACGCTGGGGTTCTTCAGTACACAATCACCATCACCGTCGCCTGCTGCACTTCCTTCACGACATCTTCAAACTTGCGATTCTCGGTATGCGGGGGCGAGAGCGCACCGGACAGTTCCGGCACCGATTCCAGAAAGGCGAGCACGAACGAACTTTTGAGGCCGTAGTTCACATTCTGCGGCAACGTGCCCGTCAGTTCCAGCGTCTTCAAGTCATCCAAGCGCATGGTCATCACGCCAATGACATTGCCCCGCACATCCACCAGCGGACCGCCGGAGTTGCCGGGCTGGACGGCAACACTCGTCTGGAAGTAACGCGGGTCGTCTTGGATGCCCGCCAAGCTGTTGATCTCCCCACGCGTCAGTTTGGGGGCGACGCCCTGAACTGCCGTATTCGGAAAACCAATCGTAAACACGGCATCACCCAGCTTCACCTGGCGCGAAGCGGTGATCGGCAACGCCGGCTGAGACAGAGCGACGGCAAGGATGTCGGATGCGCTGGCCGCGATACGGAGAACCGCCAAGTCGTTGGCAGGATCGTCTCCGGCAACGCGTGCGGTGAACGCCTTGCCGCCAACCACGACCTTGATCGCCGTCGCATCCTTCACCACATGATGAGCCGTTAGCACACAGGGACTATTGCCAACGGTGATGAGGAACCCCGTGCCGCTTCCCACCGGGACATCGGCAGCTTCAGGTTGAGCCGTGGAACCGCCGCCAGCGCCTTTCTCCGGGCGGGCGACAAACCGCGACGCCCGGCGTTGGGCCTCCGCAATCTGCTCGCGGGTCATCTGCTTCGATAGAAAATCACGGAATTTGCCAGCCTGCTTATCGCCTTGTGCCGTAGCGAGGTTGTACCATTTGTACGCTTCAATGTAGTCCTGCGGCACGCCTTCGCCCTCGTGGTAACAGAGGCCCAACTTGACCTGTGCCATTGCGCCGCCCTGCTCGGCGGCTTTCCGGTACCACTTGACCGCTTCTTTGTCGTCCTTCGTCACGCCCTCGCCCTCGTGGTAACAGAGGCCCAAGTTGTGCTGCGCCGATGCGTCGCCTTGCTCGGCTGCTTTGCGATACCACTTGACCGTTTCTTTGTCGTCCTTCGTCACGCCCTCGCCGGTGTGGTAACAGAAGCCCAAGCTGAACTGCGCGTATGCGTAGCCCTGCTCTGCCGCTTTGCGATACCACTTGACGGCTTCTTGGTAATCCTTCGTCACGCCCTCGCCGTTGTGGTAACAGAGGCCCAACTTGACCTGTGCCATTGCCTCGCCCTGCTCGGCTGCTTTGCGAAACCACTTTACAGCTTCGGCGTGGTCTTGGGGAACACCCTGGCCGTTGTCGTAGCATACGCCCAAGTTGTACTGGGCGCGTGCAACATCCTGCTCAGCGTATTTCAACAACTGTTCCGCAAGGCCAGTCGGGATCAAGTTGGACTGGTCGCGTGCAACGGTCTGCTCAGCAGCTTTACGAAACCACTTCGCCGCTTCTTTATCATCTTGCGGTACACCGTGCCCGCCGTAATAACAAGCGCCGACGATTAACTGGGCTCTGGCGAGACCTCGTTGCGCTGCCTTAAGGCACCATTTGAAACCTTCAGCCTCATCCTTTGGAAAGTTGCCCCAACCGGAAAGAAATGTAGAACCCACATCCCATTGAGTCTCAGCATCTCCATGCTCCGCTGCTATCCGGAACCATTTTATCGCCTCTTCAATGTTAGTTTCACAGCCGACGCCATGCGCACAGCGCCGGCCGAGGATGGCCGCCGCAGACGAGTATCCCTGTTCTGCTGATTTGCGCATCCACTTCGTACCTTCAGCCTCGTCTCTGGACACACCCTGCCCAATCCAATAGCGCATGGCCAAATGTGATTGCGCAACGGCATCGCCGCTCTCGGCCTTCTTCTTCAGTTCCTCGAAGGGAAGTACGGAGACGGAGCGGCTGTAGGCGTACTCGTTAGTTCCTGCAAAGGCGGTTTGATTGGTTGCCGGTTTCGGAGGCTTGGTTCTCGGGATGCTGTCGAAAATAGACGGCTTCCTGGGAGGCTCGCTTCGCGCAGAGCCGGTTTGATTAGTTGCCGGGTGTAGTTCGGTCTCGGCAGCGGCGATCAGTGAGTCGGTATTGTCAGTTCGTGATGGGTTGTTGGTCGGTGTTTGGGCAAACGCGGTCAGCACGCTGCTTGATATGCACCAGATCACCGCCACGCGTGTGAAAGATGGTCTCACGCGCGCCCATGCGCGAGACTTGCGAACGGCCCGAGCGACGACAGAAGGCCTCATCGTTCAATGCCTCCGTCTTGTGGATTCACGGTCGGCAAGCGTCTCCGTCACGCAGTCTACACGCGCTTGGGTTTGCCTCACAAGACAAATGCTTGTGGCGCGTGGGCGTAGCGACGTTGTCTGAATCCCCGCGACAGTCGCGTCTGGTCAATCAAGGAAGGCGCGGGTATGCTGCACCAAGTATGAAACACCTTCCTATAGTCTTGTTTTTTTCTGGTCTGCTTATCCAAGTGGCAGGGTTCTTCGGCGAACACACCGCTGAAATCCCATTCATACTCAGATTTGTTGCCCCTTCTTATTGCCACGCGCACAACGCCATCAGAAACCTGAAGGAAAACAATCGACTGCGCAAAGATGATGATGGATTCTCTCAAGTATCAACTCTTTTAATCAGTTACATTCGAGAGATTGATCCCCGGCCGCCCCTTGTAAACCCTGTGATTGATA
The DNA here is from genome assembly GCA_050013395.1 of Verrucomicrobiia bacterium. Classification (GTDB taxonomy): domain Bacteria; phylum Verrucomicrobiota; class Verrucomicrobiia; order Palsa-1439; family Palsa-1439; genus JBEKZD01. Next base: position 7,629 of record JBEKFI010000022.1, read on the forward strand.
ATGTGCAGATCGTAGGTAGTTGGCTCGAGGTCGGAAAGGCGTCCATATACGTTCATTTTACGATTACCTCTCAGGATGCGAGCAGCCCCACCAACAGAGTCATTACTTTAGACCGGCTGGACGGCATGGTTGACGATCTTAAGAAGCCAAACATTCTATTCCTTTGTTTTGGCGTGTTTGCTGTCGGCACCGTGATTGAGATTGGCGCGTTCTTTCTTGAACGCAAAGAGTCTCACTATCCATCGAACCAGGCCGTAGATCATAACAAACAGCAGTCCGCCGATACCACCAAACAGGCAAATCAGAAACACCCAGCCGCCTAAACGGGGTCCATCGAAGAAGCGCTGACACGCACAATTTCGGGGAATCTTTTTTCAAGTCCCTAATTTCGCTTCTTGCTGCCTGCTGCTATTTGGGGCACCAAAGGAGAATAAAGTTTATGAAACCCGTTGATGTGGCTCCCTGAACTCAGGAGTTGAGACCGCCCGTTGTGGCCGGATCTTGTCGGTAGAATAGCTTCAATTCCTCGTAGAGTTCAGGATGCCTCTCCTTGAGGAGTTGCGGCTTCTCGAAGAAGTATTCGGTGACCACGGCGAAGAACTCCGCGGGTTCGGTTGCGCCATACTTGTCAATGAGCGTCGGCTGATCGTTAGCGGCTTGACGGGACAAGTTCTCAAACTCCCGTCCGAGGATGCGAGCCCATGCTGCGTACTGAGAAGTCTTCGGCAAGGCGGGGGCACCGTCTGAAAAGCTATTCTCCTGGTCAAGCTGATGGGCGAACTCATGGAGCGCGACGTTTCGTCCGTCACTCACCTCGGCGGGGCGATGCAGGACGTGATTCCATGAGAGTACAACGACACCCGTCCGCCACGATTCGCCCGCCCGTATCTCATGACCTTCCACGACCAGGTTCCCCGGTCCTCCCCGCACCACCTTGACCGGATAGGCGTCGGGATAGACCAGGATCGATTGCAGGCGCGGATAATAGTCATGCGGGCGATTCAGCAACAGAATGCAGGCGTAGGCCGCAATGGTCACCCTGATTTCATCGGTCATCTCCAGACCGCCGCAACCCTCAAAGTTCTTCTCCGCGACGAAGACCTGGATGTCACCTTCCAATTCCTGCTGCTCGGCTGGGGAGAGGCGACGGTAGTGGGGAACATTGCGTTGGAGAATCGTTACCCACGATTCGGGGAAGGGCTGCGAGCGGAGCCGATTGCGGCGTCTGGTCTTAAGCCCGAACATGACGGTTCTTCTCCAAGAACGTTTACTTCCGCTTCGTGGCGACAGTTACCGAGTTCATCCCATCGTCATGCCGCACGATTCTCGCCCCAACGAAACCCGCCGACGCCAGATCCTGCCGCAACTCGTCGAAAGTGAACGTCCCGCCTCCCTCCGTTCCGACCAACATGTTCACTGCAAACAACGCGCCAGCCGCCGGAGCCGTGCGGGATTTCTCCATCAAGATATCCCGAATGGCAATCCGTCCAACTCCGGCCAATGCCCGAAAGATTTTCCCGAAGAGCGCACGATTCTGCTCCCGGGAATTCTGATGGACGATGGCGCTGATCCAGGCGAGATCGGCTCCCATCGGCAACGCATCCGTGTAGAAATCCCCGGCAACCAACGTCACCCGCTTCCGCAGGCCCGCTTCGGTCAGTCGTCTTTCAGCCAGCGGAATGACATGCGGGAGATCGAACATGGTTGCCGTGGCTGTCCGGTTCGCGCGGAGGAAGGCAATGGTCCATGTGCCCGAAGCTCCGCCGACGTCGAGCAGCCGCTTGAATGGCAGCGGTTGAATCTCCCGAACCACCGTATCGGCGAACCGCGCGTTCAAATCGTTCATCGCTTCGATGAACGAGGCCGCGTCCGCCCGTTCGCCCCGCACGCTGGGGATTCGTTCCGCCGGTTTTCCCGTCCTGACGACCTTCGCCAACTGATCCCAGCGACGGAGACAGTTCGCCTGATGCTGCGTCATTGCGAGAACGCTGTCCGCGCCATCCCGTGTCAGTACCTTCGCCACGCTCTTCGGAACGGAGTAGCGGCCGGCGCGCTTCTCAAGGAGTTTCAGAGCAACCAACGCATCGAGCAGGACGGTGACGCCCCGTTTGTCGCATCCGAGTCGGCGAGCGACTTCGTCCGCCGTCATGCGCTTGGGGGCCAACGTGCTGAAAAGATCGAGATCGCTGGCGGCGGCCAGCACGCACGCGGGCTGATAACCTCTCACCAACTCCAAAACATCCTCGGCAGTCCATTGTTTCGGCACGGTTTACCTCCGTCGTTGCATAGCGCGTGAACTTCCATGCCGAACTTACACGAGAGCAGATGATTTTTGAAGCCGCCCTGGGCGCATCTAGGCACTACCACCGCTAAACCATCGGTTTCGGTGTAGCGACGCTTCCCTGCCCCGAAAGCTTTCGGGGTGAATGAAGCGCCGAGTCGTTGGTTTCTTGGGGATTTCGGCGGCTCGTTGAGCCGCCGCTGCACTGGCGCAGTCACGAGATCGGTGGCAGTAACAAAAGGCCCAGTCGCCCTGGTTCACCTGCGCATCTTGATACCACCACCGACATAGCCCTCAGCCGACGGAGTGGTTGTAGCTGCGAGCCTGCTCGCGGCCTTTGCGATAGCCGATGAGGTACCACTTGCCCCGAAAGCCTTCGGGGCTACAATCCGATGGCAGTGACAAGATCGGCTCCTGGCACGACAGCGTTTCTGGCGGCTTCAGTTTGTCCGGCGCGCCGAGATGCCCACGCGACCGCCTCCAAACATTACCCCGTAGGTGGTCGTCACGAAACGCGGCGGAGCCGTTTTGTCGTCAGACGGTTCGACGTATTGCGCTTCGAACAGGAACTGTTTGCCGTCAGCCGTACCTGATGCCGTGCGCAGAGAAATGAGTATTGCGTTGTTGTTCCCGTCGGGTGTAAAGCGTCTGTGTGGCGGACGATTCGAGGAGGAAGGCAAACAATCAATCGAGGTGGTGTATGAAGATGCTGAAAGTCTGTTGGGGACTGCTTCTGTTCGGAGCATTGGTTTTCGTCGTTCAACTGGTTGATCTCCCCGAGGATTCTCCCACCGCGAAATATCAGCGGTTGCCGGATGTCAGCCTCCGAACGATGGCAGAAGCGGAATGGGCCGCCGGTCGAGCCGAGTCGGCGTTGTTGCTGGCGGATTATGTGATCGAGAACGATCTAACGGACAGGGCAGACGCAGCCGCGTTGAGGCAAAAGGTGTTCGCGCAACTGGCGTCTGAGAATACGCCGGTGAGCCGACTCAAAGCCACGGGCTGGGCGGCGGTGTTGGCCGGGGGCAATTCGTTTGAAAACCTCGCGGGGAGCACGGTGGCGGATTCGGTATTGTACGGCGACATTGCCAATCTGGCGCGGCAGGGCGGATTCGAAGGGAACCAGGACGCGTTCATCACCGGCCTGAACAATATCCGCAGTATGACCGAGGTGTTTCCGCCGGCCGACGGCGCGATCATGCTGGCCAAGGCGGCCCGGAGCGCCGGTGCGCTCAACGAATCCCTAACCAAGCAATTGAGCCAGATGCTGAGTCTGATGCAGGCCGACCCGAAGTCCGCGCTCGCCGTGGAAAAGTTCAAGGAGAATTTCATGCCGATGTTCGAGCTGGCCAAGCGCTGCCGCACGTGGGGAGAGTTTCAGACGATCCTGCAGCAGGCGGACAGTGCCGACCAGATGAAGGTGCTGACCAAAATGGCGTCGGCCACGCCCGGCGCCGCAAAGAGTCTCAGTCAGGTCCTGACGATCACCGCCCGGGAAGGACGGGTGACGGCTTCGGCGTGTCTCGATCACATCATGCGGCAGGGGCCGAAGGGATTGGACTCGTTGCACGCGGCCCTCGGCAAGGGAGCGGCGGGACTGAAATTCGTGGCCAATCATCCCGCGTTGACGCCGCAGAGTCTGGGGCGCGCCGCGAAAACGCGGTGGCCGATGTTGAATTCGATGCAGGAAAACTATCAGTCGCTCCGCTTTCAGTACGGAGCCGCCGCCCCGGCGCTGAAATACCTGGTGATCGCGATTCTGTGCGGCCTGCTGATGCTGGTGGTGGTGCCCGGCCAGTATCTGGAAAAACTCATTGCTCGCCCCGGGGGTCCAATCGCCGCACCGGGAGCCATCCATTATTTACTCTCGGCTCTGGCCGTGGGAGTGGTGTTGAGCGGGCTGGCCTATTTATTATCACTGGCGTGGCGCCCCGCTGTTGAACCGGGCTCGGTTGCGGCGGCGGCGGTCGGCGCGAGCGGCGCGCCGCTCGTCGGCCAACGCGGGGACAGCGGTTTCCTGTCGGGAACGGTGGTGTTGTTATCACTGGCGATCCACGCGGTCGTCTGGTTCTACGTGAGAGGCAAGATCCGTCAGGTCGAAGACGATGAGAGCACGGCGGCGACACTGCGTCTCAAGCGGCTGGAGAACCTCGACGTGTTTCTGGACCTGCCACTGTTTACCGGGTTGGCACTGACGGTGATAGCGTTCATCCTGATCGCGCTCGATGCGGGTATGAGCCGGCATTTTGCCTACACGTCCACGGTCGTCGGCATCTTGTCGTCGGTGTCGTTGCGCATCCGGTATCAGTACCCGTTGAAGGAACGTCTCATTCAGATGAAGTAGCCGGCGGGAATCATGAAGACGTCCATCCTGATTGTGATGCTGGATTTCCTGGTGTGCTCGCTGTTGCTGTTCGTGATTGGCACGGGCGGGCAGCAAACACGGTTTGCCACTTCCGCACCGCCGGCGGTGCACGAGGAATTTTCGCCGGCGGCCATCCAAACACAGCAGGAGGAGTGGAACCGCGATTACGAGCAACAGGCGCTCCTCACCCGGCTCAACGCGCAAACGACCGAGAACGAGCAGCTTCGCGCCCGCCTGAACGAGACCAGCGCGACGCTCGCCGCCCGCGAAGAAAACCTGAAAGCGTTGTCGGAAGAAAAGGCGCGGGTCGAACAGGCCCGGTTGCAGACGGAGCAGGCGTTGTCCAACGTGGAAACGCAACTCGTCCAAATGAGCGCCGAACGGGAGAAACTGCAGCAGGAAGGCGAAGCCGCGAAGGAACGTCTGGCCAAACTCCAAACCGACTTAGCCGGCCTACAGACCCAGCAGGCCCAACTTCAGCAGGAGAAAATCCAGCTCGCACAACACGCCCAGCAGTTGGGACAGACGGTGGCCAGCCAACAGGCGACCATCAGCACCCTGAGCGAGGAAGTGCGCGCGTCGCAAGCCCGGGCAGAGCTGCAACTCACCGACATCGCTAGCGGCCAGCAGCAAATGGGTTCGACCTTGGAGCAACTCAACGAATTTGCCCGCACCCTGCCGGCGGCCATCCAGAAGAGCGTCGCCGGCGTTGGGGAGCAGCAGCAGGCGATGCAACAGAACATGGCCGCCTTGGCGGAAAACGTCAAAGGCCTGCAGGCCGGGCTCAGCCCGGAAGAAAGGGCGCGCCTCATGCAGGCCGTTACCGATGTCGCCAAAGGACAGCAGGCCCTCCAGTCGCAGATGGGCACTCTGATCAAAGGCGGACAAGGCGGTCAGATCGGGCAGGGCTTGAACAAGATCGAGGCCGGGCAGGAAGCACTGCGTCAGCAAACGGCCCGGTTGGGCGAGCAGATTGAGTCGATCAAGGCCCGCGGTCCCGGCCCGTTCAAGGCCGTCAAGGGCGCACGGATCGAGTTGTCGGTCGCGATCGCGAAACGTGACTCCCCCGAAAGCCCAACCTCGCGCTTCAAATCCGCCGCTTATTCTCCAGTGGTCCGCGTGGATGGGCGTTCATTCATTGTCGCCAATTATCGGACCTTGGGGTTCGCTTGGTGGGGATTGGGGTCTGAATATGATCCGGAAGGAGAGATCACCGAACTTAAATACAGCGTCGAGCGGCGCGGTGACACGCTCTGGTCTGCAGCGTTGACCACGCCCGCCTGCGCCCTGCGCGCCGATGCGCGCGTGGTGGCCATCGAATTGGATCGCGCAGAGCCGGGATTGAGCGCCATGGAATTGGCCGGGCCCGACGCGGTCCTCCAAACCGACCAACGCAAACTGCAGGTTTTCAAGAACACGGCGGCAGGACTGAGTTTCGAGGCCGACACCTCACCCGATCTGGCCGATACCCGGTACTTGGTGGTCAAACGCGCGCTCCGCGGTGTCGCCGCCTGGTTTGAAAACCCCGCGAATCGCGCCGATGCCGGTGATTACGTGGTGACGCCGGATGGCAAACTGGTCGGGATCATGGTGAATCGCGAACGATGTTTCATCCTCAACAAGGATGCGATCCTGAATTGCGCGCTGAGCATTCCGTTGACTGACGGCCAGCAATTCCAGCGTGCGGCGCGAAAGTTCCCGTCGGTCAAGTAGCGGGACTGGACTCCTGCAACGCTTGGTGTCTGAACACCAGCGGAGAGCAGTGGGTCTGTCGGACAATGGAGGTGCTGCTGAAGGTGCGACAGTGGTTTTTTCGGGGTTGCACCATGCCGCTTCAAGTGCTTCACTGTGCAGGGTTGCGCGAGTGGCGGAACTGGCAGACGCGCAGGACTTAGGATCCTGTGGGGAAACCCCGTGGAGGTTCGACTCCTCTCTCGCGCACCATCCCCCAGAAAGAGCCGAGGCGCGGCGGCTGTAGCCACAGCTTCCGCGCCTTTGTTTTCAGGCTCTTTAGTTGGCAAGGACTCAAGCCCTGCACAACCGCTCTAAAACAACAGCCATGTCGTCAGTGGATCTATTATTGTTTTTGACCGCAGCAAGCAATTGGTGCAGACTATACACTGTGTCATCCCGGGAGTGTTGTGGGAGCGTTGCATGAAGGGCCATGTCCGCCCGCGTGGTCTGGCTGAGACTTATGTCGGTTCGGTCATCCTGTTGGTTCTGGTAATCGTCGCCGCCGGGGTCTTTGTCAAACAATTCCATTACGACCGGGCCATGTTTCTCGCTGCGGCTCCGTCCGGGGGCGCGGGCAAGCCGTCCGCGCCATCGTCCTCAGCAGCCGATTCATTCGTTGACCTGCCCGGCGAGATGACGCCGTTGAGCGCTCCCGAAACGTTCAATCCCGACAATCTCTACGACAAGATCGATGGCAAGGCTGAGCTTTATCTCTCCGCCGGGGTTCTCGGCATGCGTTGCCAGCGGTTTGCCATGAAGAGCGATCCCAACACTTGGATGGAGTTCTTCGTCTACGACATGGACAACTTGCGGCAGTCGTTTGCCGTTTACAGCATGCAACGGCGGGCCGAGGCGCAGCCACTGGATCTGACGACGTACGCCTACAAGACAAAGAACGCCTTGTTCTTTTGCTGCGGGCGTTACTACATCGAAGCCGTCGCGGCGTCGCCCGCCGCGGAGATGATGGCCGCCATGTTGTCGGTGTCTCGACAATTCGTCGCCAAGAACCCGCCCCGAGAGACCCGTTTGGCGGAGCTGGATCTGTTTCCGGCAGAGCATCTGGTGCCCAACAGCCAGATGTTCCAGCCCGCTGACGCTTTCGGTTTCGACCGGTTCAAGGATGTTTTCAGCGCCAAATACACGGTGAACGGGGCGGAAGTGATGGCGTTTCTAACCATCCGTTCCACTGCGGAAGAGGCGACTGCGTTGAGCACCGCCTACCAACAGTTCCTTCTGACCAACGGCGGACGGAAGCTTCCGGGTACTGGCAAAGTGCCTGCCAGCAGTCTCGCGGAAATGCTCGGTAGCGTGGAGTTGGTCTTCAGCCACGGCAAAGTCGTCGGTGGCGTCCACGCGGCGCCGAGTGCGGAGGCGGCGGAACAGGTGGCGGCGATTCTCTACGATAAAATCTCCGAGGCAACGAAATGACCAATCCGGATAATGCCGAGGCGATCAGCCGCCGCGATTTCCTTGCCCGCGCGGCGAAGGCTGGTGCTGCCATCGCGGCCACGGGGGCTGTCGGCTATTGGCTGTACGACCGGACCGGTCCAAAGGCGGAGACCGTGACCGATCTCGTGTCACTGCCTGATTTTTCTCTGCCGCAGGTCGGACCGAAGATGAGTATCATAACCGGCGCGGACCGGGTGAAGATGATCAACCGCGCCTTCGCGGCCTTGGGCGGCATCGAGCGGTTCATCAAGAAGGGCGATCGCGTGCTGTTGAAGGTCAACGCTGCGTTCGCCTCCCCACCGGCGCTTTGCGCCACGGCCCATCCCCAGTTGGTCGGCGAGGCCATCCGGTTATGCTTCCAGGCTGGCGCGGCTTCGGTAACGGTGACCGACAACCCGATCAACGATCCGCAGAGTTGTTTCCGCCTGACCGGCATCGCCGAGGCGGCGCAAACCGCCGGCGCGCGGCTGGTGCTGCCGCAGGAGAATTACTTCAAGCCGACAACGGTTCGCGACGGAACGCTGATCAAGAACTGGCCGTTGTTTTACGAGCCGTTCCGGAGCGTCAACAAACTCATCGGCATCGCGCCCGTCAAGGACCACCATCGCAGCGGCGCCTCGATGTCGATCAAGAACTGGTACGGGCTGATGGGCGGTCGGCGCAACATGTTTCACCAGGACATTCACAACATCATCAAGGAACTGGCGATGCTGGTCAGCCCGACCTTGGTGATTCTCGACGGCACAACGACGATGATGACCAACGGACCAACGGGCGGCTCGCTCGACGATCTCAAGCAGACCAACACGATGATCGTCAGCACCGATCAGGTGGCGGCCGACGCCTTCGGCGCGACGCTGCTCGGCAAGAGCGCCGCCAGTCTGCCGTTCATCGCCAAGGCTGCCGCAGCGGGGCGGGGCACGATGGACTACGACTCATTGAAACCGGCACGGGATCATGTTGACTAACAACATTCCTGGGAAGTTCTTTGGCTGTCACCCTGAGCGGAGCGAAGGGCCTCGCAATCTTTGGCCGTCGATCGCCACAACTTCAGAGGTTCTTCACTTCGTTCAGAATGACATCAACTTTGGCGGAGCAGAAGTATGAACATCATCGCTGTCCGACGCATCAGCCAGATCTTCTTCTTCGTCCTGTTCCTTTGGTTCTGCATCGTTTCTTCGTTTGGCGATAAATGGTGGCAGTTGCGCGGCTGGCCGGTGAATTGGATTCTTCAACTCGACCCGTTGATCGCGCTCGGCACCATCCTGACGACCCGAACGCTTTACACCGGGCTGGCTTGGGCGCTGCTGACTGTGGTGCTGACGGCCCTGCTTGGCCGGTTCTTCTGCGGGTGGCTCTGTCCGTTCGGGACGATTCATCAGTTCTTCGGCTGGATCGGGCGTCGGAAGAAGAAGTTCGCCGAACGCATCGCGGCCAATCAGTACCGACCGGCGCAGGCCATCAAGTACTACCTGCTCATCGGTCTGCTCACAGCGGCGGCCGGCGGTGTGTTCGCCGACCTTTTCCGCGTGGCGCGGCAATGGCCCGCGATTCCGGGGCTGGCGCTTGCGGTCGGTCTGGCGGTGTTTTCTTTTCTCGCAATCCGCAAGGTCGTGCCAGACCTGAAGAAGGCGGTTGGCGTTCTGATGGCTCTGGTGGGAACTTGGCTGGCGGTGGGAATCTTTCTTCACACCGAGGCGTTGTTCGGGGTCTCGCTGCAGACCGGATGGCTCGACCCGATTCCGCTGATTCATCGGTCAGTGAACCTTGTGTTGTTGCCCATCGTGGACGCGGCGGTGGGGAGATTTTCCACCAGCCCGCGATTCTATGTCGGCGCCTGGACGATTGGCGCGATGTTTCTGGCTGCGGTGCTGCTGAACTTTGTGGTGCCACGGTTTTATTGCCGATTCATCTGTCCGCTGGGCGCGTTGTTCGGCGTGCTCAGTGGCCCGGCGCTGTGGCGGATCGGCAAGCGGGAAGGCAAATGCACCAACTGCGAGCTTTGCGAGAACAACTGCGAAGGCGCCTGTGAACCATTCGAGAAAATTCGTTCAAGCGAATGTCTCCTGTGCATGAATTGTCTCGACGCCTGCAAGCAGACGCAGATGACCTACAGCACGGCGCGGTCGGCAGCGGGCGAAGTGCCGGGCCCGGACATTTCGCGGCGCGGGTTCATCTTCTCCGCGGTGGCGGGCGTGACGGCGGTGCCCATGTTGCGCTTGAGCGGGTTGCTCGGCACGAACTGGCAGCCGCGGGTGGTGCGCCCGCCGGGGGCGCTGGCCGAGGAGCAGTTCCTCGAACGTTGCCTCAAGTGCGACCAGTGCATGCGCGTCTGTCCGACCAACGTCATTCAGCCCGCGACAACGGAGGCCGGTTTGGAGGGAGTGTGGACACCCGTGTTGAGTTTCCGTGTTGGCACCAGCGGCTGCCAGCTCAATTGCGTCGCCTGCGGCAACATCTGCCCGACCGCAGCCATCCGCCCGCTCACCTTGGACGAGAAACTCGGGCGCGGTCGCTTCGCCCAAGCCGGGCCGATTCGCCTGGGGACGGCGTTTGTGGATCGCAGCCGCTGCCTGCCGTGGGTGATGGACAAACCGTGCATCGTCTGCCAGGAGAATTGTCCGGTCAGCCCGAAGGCGATTTATCTCCATGAGGAATTCAGCTCGGTGCGCGATGGCGTGGTGACGATTCGGAGGGCAACCGAGTCGAACGTCGAGTTGGACGGCGCCATGCTGAAGCCGGGCCGGTTTGCCACGGGTGATTACCACCTGCGGCTGACGGGTGGCACAGATCAGGAGAGTCGGCTTATTGTTGACAATAAGGCCGATACGGTGACAATCGCTTCCGCCAAGCCGTGGGCGGCAGCGCCGGCGCCGGGCACGAGAGCCGAGATTCAGGTGCGGTTGCAGCGGCCCTACGTTGACCCAGAACGCTGCATCGGTTGCGGCGTTTGCGAACACGAGTGCCCCGTCAGTGGTCTGCGTGCCATTCGCGTCACGGCGGAGAACGAAACACGAAACCGAAAACATTCCCTGCTGTTGTGAGCGGGAAAAACCAAACGGGACGAGAAAGGGAGGACCAAATGAATGAACGGCAAGTGTCACGACGGGATTTTATGAAGACGGTTGGAGTCGTCGGCGTCGGTTCCCTGGTGGCGAGGGTGGGCGTCTTGGCGCAAGTCGCCTCGCAACCGGCCACGCCAGCGAAGCCGGGCAATGCGAAGGTGCCGATTCGGACGTTCGGCAAAACGGGCGTAAAGGTTTCCTGTCTGACGTTGGGTGGCATCTTTGACATCGCGTCGAACCAACTCCAGTTGAAGCAAGCCTTGGACTGGGGCGTGACCTATTGGGACACGGCGGCCGGATACAACGGCGGCAAGAGCGAAACAGGCATCGGTATGTATTTCGAGAAAAATCCGGAGGTAAGAAAGTCGGTTTTTCTGGTCACGAAGGCCAGCGGCGCTCACAACGTGGACGACATGGCCAAGTCGCTGAATCAGTCGTTCGAACGGATGAAGACCGATTACGTGGACGCGTTCTTCCTGCACGGAATCAGCAGCGCTGACGTCCTGACGCCGGAGGTGAGAGCGTGGGCAGAGAAGGCGAAGGCGGACAAGAAAATCCGCTTCTTCGGGTTCAGCACGCACAGTAACATGGAGCAGTGCCTGACCGAAGCGGCCAAACTCGGTTGGATTGACGCCATCATGCTGACGTACAACTACCGCGTCATGAACACCGATGCGATGAAGGCTGCCGTGGATGCCGCCACGAAGGCCGGCATCGGTTTGACCGCCATGAAGACGCAAGCCAAGCGGCAACAAGGTGAGCCGACCGAGGCTGAGACGAAGCTGCTGACGCATTTTGTCGAACGCGGGTTCACGCGGGAACAGGCTTGCGTCAAAGCGGTATGGGAAGATCAACGGATCGGCTCTCTCTGCTCACAAATGCCGAATCTGACAATCCTGTCGTCGAACGTCGCCGCCGCTCTGGACAAGACCAGCCTGACTGCCGCCGACAAGGCGGCGCTGGAGCAGCATGCCCGGGCCACCTGCTCGTCCTATTGCGCCGGATGCACGCGTCTCTGCGAGGCTGCCCTTGCCGGGCGAGCGCCGGTGGGCGATATCATGCGCAGCCTGATGTACTATCACGGCTACAGCGACCGCGATCTGGCCCGCTCCGTATTTGCTGGCCTGCTGGAAGCGACGCGGCAGCGGCTGGGCGCGATGGACTATTCGGCGGCCGAGCAGGCGTGCCCGCGTCGTCTGCCCATCGGGGCCTTGATGAAGGAAGCCACCGAATTGCTGGCGTAAATCGTAGTCGCTGGTTGCGAACGGCAGGTTTTTGGGACTTGCAGTTGTGGCGGGATTTGGTATTTTCAACCCGTCGTCAACGGAAGTTTACGCCGTGGTACGGGGTGAACGCCGTTACACGGTGCGAGCGTAGCTCAGTCTGGTAGAGCGTCACGTTGCCAACGTGAATGTCGAGGGTTCAAATCCCTTCGCTCGCTCCACTTTTCGTCTCAGCTTTGAAGCAGGGCGAGCGTACTTGCTGAGCGTCAGGACGTAAGACGTCCCAAGCCGTTGCCAAGGCTTGTCACGTTCTACGTGATGAATACTTGCCGCGTTTCACGCGGTCGAGGATACGGGTTCGCCACGTGAGACATGGTAAAAATCCCTTCGCTCGCTCCACTTTTTTTCACAGACCAGCGGACTTCTCCGCCGCCAGCTCCCGGATCTTCCGCAAATCCAGCTTTCCGGTGCCGAGGTGAGGAATGGCATCAATGTGGAAAAACTGGTCGGAGCGCGGTTTCCATAGGTTCGGGAGGTCTCAGGCGGCCAGTTTGTCGAGTATTTCCGGCAGTTTTACCATCGGACAACCACCTGACCTCGAACACTTCATACTCCAAGGGAGTCCCGTCTTCAAAGGTGGCGAGCAGCTTCGCTTCGGAGGGAACAGGTATGTGGTTCTGCATGCCTGCCGATGGGGACACGTCCGAGCGACGAGACGTGTGGTTGGCTCGAAGCAACAGGCCCGGCTTCTCAACGCGTCCCAAGTAGGGTTGGACAACGCTATTGGAAAGTCCATCGCGCTGATAGGAACGCGGGTCGATCTTGCCATAGAAGAGGAGATGGGCATAGATGAGCGGCTTGAAATCGCTGTGGATGTAGACACCGTAAGGCACACCGACAGAATCATCGACGTAAAGGGTCTGGTTGCGGTTGATTCGGGCGAAGGAATACTTCAGTCCATCCGTGAGGCCCGCCATGAATGCATGGCGGCAGAGTTTTTGATAAGGCCCGAAATAGTCGGCAAGGTAGGCCAAGCTTTCCAGTGCTCCCACCGCGCAGGCCACGACGAGCAGCTTTCGCCCGACACGCCTCTGTTGCCACAGCCAGTGGGCTCCGACCATCGCCAGCAGCAGCCAGAAGACCACTACATACACGCAGCGCGTGCTGTGCATCCGATCAACCGTGAGCGCGGCAGACACTGGCGAAACCAGCAGCCCGACCAGCACGATCCGGTATCGTGGCTGCCGTCGCCAATAGCGCATCGCCACGTAGAGGCCGGCCAGAATCACTGGCGCGAGGCACCAGTATAACTCTCCACACCAGCCCGTATGATGGCGCAGTTCGTGGTCACCTGCGATAAACAAAAACCGCGGGCTGAAGTAGTCAAGGTAACGGCTTGCCACACCCACGATCACTTCCTTGAAAGAAGCGGCTTCATGCGAGATGCCAACCTGGTGGAATCGCACCAGCAACGCCGCCGGGAACCGCAGCACACTCATGATCATCGGCAGCAGAACAACCAGCGCCGAGATCGTGATCAGCAAGACCACTCGCCAGCGTCGAACCAGTGGACGCCACAGCACAACGCCGCAGCCGAGCGCCAGCAGTGCGAGGACCGGACGGATGCTCTGGTGCGCGCTGAAGGCAAACGCCCAGACAACCCCGGCCAGCACAGCCCGCCAATTGGATCGCCGGCGCAATGCGGAATCGGTCAGCATCAACCCTATCACGAGCCCCAGCAATGCAGCGGTGTGCCCGGCAAATGCGCTATTCCGACTCAATGGGAAAACCCATGGAATTGCCGACAGCATGGCGCATCCCGCCAAGGCAAACCACTTTCCAAGTTGCCACGCGCGAAGCAGCATGTAGAAGGCGACGCACGCCACGAGGTAATAGAGGGCGGAGGGTAAACGAACGGCCCATTCGCTAAGGCCGAATACACGGACCGGAAGTGCCACAGAATAGACGTTAACCGGATCCGTGTATGTATCGAGACTCCGAAAGAAAACCGGCCAACGGACTCCGTATTCGTCCGCACCGGTCTCCGCTATGCAATAGGCGTTGTACGCGATTGAGCTTTCATCCACATAAAACCCGGAAGGAGCCGATCCGATTCTCCAGAGATGCAGGAACAACGCTGTCACCGCTGCCACGGCAAGAGCGAGAACGAACACGCGCTGTCCAGTAAAGATTCGTGGGATTGGCATGGCGTCGGTTAGATAGTGTTTGAGAGGTCTGAGGCCGTCTCGCGCACCTTGCGCAAATCCAGTTTGCCGCTGCCGAGGTAGGGCAGGGCATCGACGTGGAAAAATTGATCGGGACGCGGTTTCCACAGGTTCGGTAAATCGGTCTGCGCGAGCTTGTCGAGGCATTCCTTCAATTTGCCGTCCGGCAGGGTGTGGAGCACGACGAGGCGCTCGCCTTTCTTTTCGTCGGGCACGCCGGTGACGGCAAAACATTGCTCGGTCGCGCCGGCGAGTTCGTGCAGTTTCTCCTCGACCTTGATGTGCGGCACCATTTCGCCGCCGATCTTGCTGAAGCGGGTCAGGCGGTCGGTGATGGTGAGGAAACCATCCTGGTCAACCGCCGCGATGTCGCCCGTGATGTACCAGCCGTCACGCAAAACTTCGGCCGTCTTCTCGGGTTGGCCGAGATATCCTTTCATGATGTTTGGTCCACGCACCAAGAGCAGACCCGGTTGGCCGACGGGCAGCGGTTGCATCGTTTCGGGATCGACGACGCGGACGCTGACGCCGGGCAACGGGTGGCCGATCTTGCCGCGCTTGGCTCCAACCTGACGGAAACCTGCCGCACGGAAGTCGTGCGTGTTGACGGCCACGGCGGGCGAGCACTCGGTTGTGCCGTAGCCTTCCAGCGGACGGATGCCAAACTTGTCTTCAAACGCTTGCGCCACTCGTTCGGGCAGTTTCTCCGCGCCGGTCATGACGAATTGCAGGCTGCCGAAATCCTCGGGTTCGCAACCGCGGATGTACATTTGCAGGAAGGTCGGCGTCGCCAGCAGGAACGTCACGCGATATTCTCTGACCAACTCGCCAATCGCCTTCGCATCGAGCGGGCTGACGTGGTAAACAGCGCCGATGCCGAGCGCCGCCGGCACCATGAGCGTGGCGGTAAACCCAAACGAATGGAAGAACGGCAGGATGCCGAGAATGCGGTCGCCTTTACGAAACGCAAAGGTCTGTCCCATCTGCTCGACGTTTGAGCCGATGTTGAAATGCGTCAGCATCACGCCCTTCGGGTCACCCGTGCTGCCGCTGGAAAAAATCACCGTGGCCAACTGATCGAGGGGCGTGTCCTTGTGGGAGCGGCGTCCCCGCCGCGACGCAGTCGCGGCGGGGACGCCGCTCCCACGGGAACCAAGCGTCCGCTCCAGCAGCGCAGCCGGCAGCGTCCATGTCATGAGCAGGGCAACAAGTTTCTCGCTGGCTCGCGGCTTGGCAACGAGGTCTTCGAGAAATAGCAAGTCGGGCCTCCCGTCCGACTTGTAGGATAACCGTCCCGGTTGTCCGTCGTTCGCCGACTGGGCAAGCGGAGACGCTCGCCCTACGGAAGACGACATGGGCGCGGACGCCCACCCTACTTTCACCTTTTCGAGGAACGCCTTCGATGTGACGACTGTCTTCAAATTGCATTGCCGAGCGCAGGAGGCAATCGTCTCATCATTGGCGGTGTAGTTGAGGTTGACGGGAACCTTGCCCATCAACAACGCCGCGTAGTTCACCAACGCGCCACCGACGGATGGCGGCAGGAGAATGCCGACCATGTCTTGTCCCTGCCACGCGAGTTTGAGTCGGTGTGCGAGGAAAATCGTGCGCGTCAGTGCCGCGCCGAAGCACAGGCTGGGCGTGCGTGCGCCTTCGCGCGCCGTAGCGCTTCGGCGCACAGGCGCGTCGGCCATGAAAAAGCGCCACGGGTGATGCCGCGCTTTGCGGACGAAAGCGCGATGCAGAAGCAGCATCCTCCTCTTCCGATGCTGCCACGCCTCGGTGTTGAGTTCCTGCACGGCTTGGCGCACCTCGAATGGCGTGGAGGTCGGCGGCATCGGTTTGCCGTACGAGACGGTGACGGGATAAGGGAAATAGCGCGGTATTTTCCAGAGGAACCGACCTCTATCGTAACTGAAGATGCTGCCCCAAACATTGTCGAGGCAGACGGGGATGATCGGTGCGTCCACGTCTTTCATGACGCGCTCGAAGCCGCGCCGGAACGGGAGCAGTTGGCCGATGCGCGTGATCTGGCCTTCGGCGAAAATGACAACGACCTCGCCGTTCTTGATTGCCTCACTGGCTTCGCGGAGCGATTTGATCATCTCGCGTGGCCGAAGCTGCGATGAAATCGGAATTGCGCGCATGATCTTCGCGAACGGTTTCACCACGGGATGATCATAGATGTCCTTGAACATGATCGGGCGTAGCGGTCGGTCGGTGGACGCCAGCAGCAGCAACGCGTCAACGAACGAGACGTGATTGCAGACGAACAACGCGCCGCCTTTCTCGGGGATATTGTCACGGCCTTCGACGCGAATCCGGTAGATCGAGTGCGTAAACATCCACAGCAGCAACCGCAGCAACGAGTCGGGCAGCAACACCACCACATACACAGTAGCTGCAAGGCTCATCGCGCCCAGTGCAAGGAACAGTCCCAGGGGGTTCATGTGGAGCTGCAGAGCCAGCAGGTAGTGCGCGCCCGACGCTAGCAGGATACCGGCGAATGACAGCAGATTACTTGCGGCCAGGACCGCGCCCTTGCGGGCACGTTCGGGTCGGTGCTGCATGATGGCGGAGACCGGGACAATGTAAAATCCACCGAAGAATCCGAGCAGGGCGAGATTCACGGCTGCGCTCACAAACGTTGCCCTCGGCCAGGCAAGCAGCGTTCCGCACACAGTCAGCCCGATGGATCCCAGCGGCACCAAGCCGTACTCAATTTTGCCGCCCGACAGGTAACCGGCGGCAAAACTGCCCACACCGACACCGACGGCCATCACGCCCAGCAGATAGCTGGTGTGCCGTTCATCGAGTCCGAGCGTGCCCATGCCGTAGAACATGATGTTCAACGAGACCAGGGCCGCCAGAAACGAGAAGAACGTGTTCCCAAGCACGGCCAGCCACAGCACGCGGTCACAACGGATGCGTTGGATCTCCGCCCACAACTCCACGACGAAGTTGGCGCGGAATCGTTTGGCCGGGTCGGCTGCCGGCACGCGACTGATCCCCAGGCTGACCGCCAAGCCGAACGCCGCCAGTCCGAGCAGGATCAGACCCGACCATCCCTGCCCACCGTGGAATGACGACGCGAGAAGTCCTCCCGCGACCATTCCGAAAATGATGGCGATCCAGGTCCCGAGTTCGAGGACGCCGTTCCCCCACGATAACAGTTTCTCCGACAACAGTTCTGGCAGCAGCCCGTACTTCGAGGGGCCGAAAAATGCGCTGTGCACGCCCATCAGGAACACACACACCAACGCCAGTGTCAGGTGCCCGCTGGCCAGTCCTGCGGTGGCCAGCAGCATCACGCCGATTTCGAACCCCTTTACACTGATCGTCACGGCGCGTTTGCTGTAATGGTCGGCCAGATAACCGCCCGCCATCGAGAACAGAATGAACGGCATCGAGAACATCGCGGTGATCAGTTCGCTGACCTTGTACTTTTCAGCTTGAGTGGCCCCGGCGCCGATGGCCAGAAACGTGACCAGCGTCTTCAGCGCGTTGTCGGAGAACGCGCCCTGAAACTGGGTGACGATCAAACTCCAGAATCCGCGCCGCCAGGGTCGTTCGGAAGTGCTCGTGCTCACGAAACGCGGAGTTTATCGACCAGCCCGCCGCGATTCAAGCCGCCAGCGGGGGATGGGGAAGAGCGGGGGAATGGAGTACTGGAGTAGTGGAGCAATGGGGTAGGGCATTATCCCTGGAGGAACTGTTTCACCACTGAGGGCGCGGAGAACAGCTCAGGAGTTTCAACCGCAGATGAACGCGGATGGACTCGGATACTGTCGTGGGCTTGCCCGCCGCAGCCTCGGCGAAGGCAGGTAGGGACGGCTCGCCGAGCCGTCCGCGGTCATCCCCTCCTTGGAGGGGACCAAGGGGTGGGTTTGCCCAGCCGTCCGCATCTGGGCCAACCAGCCTCCAGCTTACGGCGCCCACCATCCAATCAATTTGTTTTGTGCTGAGACCTGACTCGGTTCCAATCCGTCTGCCGCCGGGCTGCAACTGTCTTCTATCGAAAACCGTGCATCATCAAGCCGACGACTAGCAGCCCAAAGAACGCCCATAGCATAAAGAATATCGTCATCAGCACCAATGCAGCAGGGGTTGAAGCAATCCCCCATTTGATCATCAGCACAACCAGCCTCCAAAACGGGATTTGGACGTCCGTGATGACGACTGGATTACCTGCTGGGCCACGATTCCCAGTTATGGCGAGTCCGACTGGCCGAGCGGGTACATGGTTGATCGGCGTGGCGACCGGTACCTGTCTGGCCGATGCCGTCTCAATTCTTACGGGAGCGCTCTGTGTAGCAGATGATGCAATGCTCGGCACATAGACAGGCTGACCACACCGTGGGCAGTCGACGGTGATTCCAGCGCCTGCCTCATCGACCACGATATTCTGGCCGCACTTCTCGCAACTGAACGTGATATCCATTCTGACCTCCCGAGGCGTCATGCTAACCTGCTTTGCACCTTCAGACAAATGGAATGGGAGGCCGAGTCCGCGAGACGCCACGATGTTGTTTTCGCGGCAATCCATTTGTCAGAGGCCGACAACGCAACGAGCGTTGTCGGGGTGCAAGCCTACTAGGAATAGCGTTGCAGCAATCCGCCTTCGTTGAAACTACGGCGGACAAGGGCGGCAGGATGAAGGCGGAGGGCGTGGAACGTAAGAGCGGCACTGCGCCGCGAGCAGGCTCACGGCTACAAAACAACGGGGGCCGGGGAGCGGAAACACTGACGACTGATAACTGACAACTGACGGCTGAATCCGTGGAGAATCTGTCGCATCGCCCGCCCCGTTTTGGCGTGACAACGTGAGGAGCCGCCCCTATCGTGGCCTTCTCGGAAGGACTCACATCTTATGCCATTTCGCACACTGGGATTATCGGAAAATGTACTGCGCGGCGTCGCGGCGGCGGGGTACACCGATCCCACGCCGATTCAATTGCGGGGGATTCCGTTGATCTTCGCGGGCAAAGACCTCATCGGAGCGGCGCAAACGGGCACGGGCAAGACGGCGGCATTTGCGCTGCCGATCCTCACGTTGCTGAAATCGCACGGCAAGTGCCGCTGTCTCGTATTGGAGCCGACGCGCGAACTCGCCGCGCAGGTCGAAACGGCGTTTCGCGATTACGGACGGTTTACCGACCTGCGCACTGCGGTCGTGTATGGCGGCGTCGGCTACGGCAACCAGAAACAGGAACTCGGCCGCGGCGTGGATATCGTCGTCGCCACGCCCGGACGGTTGCTCGACCTGCTCGGACAGGGCACGCTGCACCTGCGCGATGTGAGCTTCCTTGTGCTCGACGAAGTGGACCGCATGCTCGACATGGGGTTCCTGCCCGATGTCCGCAGGATCGTCGAGCGTTGCCCGAAACAGCGGCAGACGTTGCTGTTCTCGGCGACCGTTCCTGCCGAGATCGAGCGGCTGGCGTCGTGGGTGTTGCGCCAACCCGAGGAGGTCGAGATCGGCGAGCGGCGTTCACCCGCCTCGACGGTGACGCACGCCTTCTATCCCGTGGCGGCCACACAGAAGTTCCATCTGCTGCTGGCGTTGCTGGAACGGACGGAGTTCAACAGTGTCCTGATCTTCTCCCGCACCAAACACGGCGCCGACAAGATCGCCCGTCGGCTGAAGGAGGCCAATCATGCCGTCGCGGTGCTGCATTCCAACCGCACCCAGCGCGAACGCGAGGAGGCGCTGAGCGGATTCAAGTCCGGCAAGTACGAAGTGATGGTGGCGACCGACATCGCCGCGCGCGGGATCGACGTGGAAGACATCTCGCATGTCGTCAACTACGACGTGCCGCAGCATCCCGAGGACTACGTCCACCGCATCGGCCGCACGGGCCGCGCCTTGAAAGTCGGCGACGCGTTCACCTTGATCACGACCGAGGAATACGACCACGTGCAAGCCATCGAACGGTTCATCGGCCAAAAGGTGCCGCGCTTGAAGCTGGACAACTTTGATTACGTCCTCACCACGATGTTCCACGAAGAATCGCTGGCGGCCAGCCGCCGCAACGTGAGAGGCGGCCGCACCACCCGCGGCTACTCCTTCGCCCCGCGCCGACGGAGATAGTAGCGCAGGCGTCCCGCCCGTCTCCGATGTTTCTTAGTCATGTTGGAGGGTCGGCCTCCGTGCCGACCGAGGTGGTTGTCTCAGTCTCAGCGGCCACGACGGAGCGTGGCCCTCCATCACCACAACTCATTCGGGCCGGGCGGCATGGAAATCGTGGAGACTTCTTCCAGTGGGCGCGGTTCGTAGCCGCGTTTTAGATTGTCGTGTTCATCCATGAACTGGGTGCGCCATGCGCGGTAGGCGGTGACGATGTCGTCGAATTCCGCGCGTGAACTGAGCCGGACGATGCGGCGGTTGAATTCCTTGGTCGGACCGAACCGCTTCGAGTATTGGAGTGCAACTTTGCGGAACTTGCGGCATCCGTGTTCCTCGCCGAACACTTCGACCATGAGATCGAGATGCCGTCGCATGACGGCGAGACGTTCGTCGAAGGTCGGTTCGGGCAACAGTTCGCCCGACCCGAGGTAGTGGGTGATATGCTGGAAAATCCACGGATTGTAGAACGCGCCGCGCCCGATGCTGATGGCGGCGCAGCCGGTTTCATCGAACATGCGTTTCGCGGCCTGCGGCGCGGTGATGTCGCCGTTGCCGACGACGGGAATGTCTTGCACAGCTTGCGCGACGGCGCGGATGCCGGCCAGATTCACGCGGCCGGAGAAACCTTGCTGTCGGGTGCGACCGTGCACGGTGATCGCGGCGACGCCGGCGTCCTCGAGCGCGCGGGCCAGGTCGGGCGCGGTGATGTTGGCATCGTCCCAGCCGAGCCGCATCTTGCAGGTGACGGGAATCTTCACGGCTGCGACCATCGTTCGGATCAGGTGCGCGGCCTTTTCGTGGTCGCTCATCAATGCCGAGCCGCCGCCGTTGAGGCACACTTTGCGGACGGGGCAACCCATGTTCACGTCAACCGCGTCCACGCCGAGCGATTCGAGCGCGAGCGCCGCGTCGCGCATCTCTTCGGGAACAGTGCCGTAAAGTTGGCCGGCCAGCGGATGATCGTCGGGGCGCGTCTCGATCAGCTTCAGCGCTTTTCGATTTTTCTCGAGCAACGAGCGGGCATTCACCAGATCGGTCGTGCACAAGCCCACCGCGCTGGTAGCGCGGCAAGCGCCGCCTGCGGTACTTGTGGCGCTCCGAGCGCCGCTTGTGGCGCCGCAAGCGCCACCGATCTGGCGGATGGTCAGCCGAAACGGCAGGTTGGTGTAACCCGCCAGCGGCGAGAGAAACAGGTTGGACGAAAGCCGCAGTTGCCCCAACGTGAATGCCATGCGCTGATCGTAGCCGGTTTCAGGCGGAATTGCGAGCGGGGAACGAGCAGCGCGCATCACCACGCATCTTGGTATTCTCCTCGGATTGTAGCCGCGAGCCTGCTCGCGGTTTCTGCGATTGTGGCTGGGAACAACTTGCCGCGAGCAGGCTCGCGGCTACAGAAGCTACTTGAGCAGGTGATAGTGATACACGCTACTGCAGTTCGGGATTCTGTTGGATGAACTCTTGGAGTTTCTGTTGAAGCTCGCGGGGCATTTCAACTTCGGAGAGGCCGTGAGTGTGGGTCAGATTGATCGTGCGGCGGTAGGTCTCAATGTAGCGCAGACATGGAGGACAATCGCTGACATGCATCTCGAATTTCTTTTGCGTCTCCGGGTCCAATTCGCCTTCGACGAACTCGAAGAGCAGCCGATCAGTGTCGCTACAGCCGTAGGAGCCGAAGTGCAGGATCCGGTCGAGGATGGTTCGGAATTTTGAAACGCTCATGCTTTCGCACCACTTGAGATGTTAAAACGCAACGTTAAGTTTCGGACATTCGAGGCCAAGAATGGCGGCCGGGATTCTGCCATACGCCTGTTGATTCGAAGATGAACACTCCTCATTGTTCCTCGCCCTCCTTCAGATAGGGCGCGAGCGCCTTGCGCAAGGCCAGCCGCGCCCGATGCAATCGGCTTTTAACCGCCGGCACGCCCACCGCCATCGTGTCGGCGATTTCCTGCATCGACAGGCCGTCCACGTCGGAGAGCAGGACGGTCGTCCGATACGGCTCGGGCAGCGCGTCGATGGCCGCGCGCACCTGCGCGCCCAGTTCGTCGCGCAGTGCGGTCGCGGCGGGCGTCGCGCCTGGATCGGCGAGTTGGATGGCGGGCAGATCGCGGTCGTCATCTTCCGCTTCCAGCGAAACGTTTTGCTCGAACTTTTTGTTTTTGCGAAGCTTCATCAACGCGGCATTGGCCGTGACCCGATACAGCCACGTCGAGAAGGCGGAGCGGCCTTCGAACTTGTCGATCTTGCTCCAGATGGTGATCAACGCATCCTGCATCACTTCCTGGGCTTCGGTTTCATTGCGTGTGATCTGCAGGGCCACGCCGTACAATTTCGCGCCGTGTTGGCGCAGCAGGTCTTCGAGCGCGCTCTTGTCGCGCGCCTTCAACCGCTCGACGAGCGTCTGCTCCTGGTGTGACGCCGAATTTGTAATGGTCGCGGCCATCGGGAGTGGCGTTTACGATTACAGATTTCAGGTGCGGGCGCA
>JBEKFI010000023.1:0-35629 GCA_050013395.1 Verrucomicrobiia bacterium
ATCTTCGCCAAGGACGACTCCCACGCCGACGACATTGTCCGCATCGTCCGCGAGGAGTTTGCGCAGGGAAACGAGTTCTGCCAGAAAATCACCTACCGCACCGGCTTCTTGCGCGTAACCAACGTCGTCAGGGAAGGCGGGCGAGAATATACCGTCACAGATTGGGAGCGGCGCTCGAATCTCACACCCGACGAAATCCTCGCCAACTTCCGCACCAGCTTCCTCCCGCGCATCGCCGTGACCGTGGACATGATTTCCACCGGCACCGACGTGAAGCCCATTGAGATTGTCTTCTTCCTTCGCAACGTGAAGTCCGCCGGATACTTCGAGCAGATGAAGGGACGTGGCGTTCGCGTCCTTTCGCCGGACAAGCTCAAGGTCGTCACGCCCAGCGCCAAGGCGAAAGAGCGATTCATCATCGTGGACGCCGTCGGCGTCTGCGAACAGGACAAGACAGAGTCGCAAACACTAAACCGGCAACCCTCCAAGTCGCTGCCGGAATTGCTCGAATACATCGCCCAAGGCGGCACTGACCCCGACGCTCTCGAAACACTCGCGGGACGCCTCGCCCGTCTGCAACGGGAATTCACCGCCCCGCAGCTTGCCGAGTTGAAAGAACTCGCCAGCGGGAAATCCTTCCCCGACCTCGCGCACAACCTTCTCAAGGCCGTTGACCCCGACGCGCAAATTGAAGCGGCGAGGAAACTGCCAGGCGCAACCGCGCAGCCGACGGAACAACAGATCAAAGCCGCCGCCGAACAACTCGCGCAGCAGGCCGTCACGCCGTTTCTGAAGGCCGCGTTCCGTCGTCGCATCCTCGAAATCCGCGCCGCCAACGAGCAGACGATGGATCGGCACAGCATTGACGAAGTGCTCTATGCCGGGTTCGATGCGTCGGCGGTGATGAAGGCGCAGGCGAAGATCAAGGACTTCCGCGCGTGGATTGCCGAGCACCGCGACGAACTCACCGCGCTGCAAGTCCTCTACTCCGGCACGCGTCCGCTGAAACTCTCGCTCAAAGACCTGCGGCAGTTGAAGGACGCGCTCGCCCGTCCGCCGCTCGCGGCCACGCCGACGCAACTCTGGCGCGCGTTTCAGGCCGTGGAAAGCGACAAGGTGAAAGGCATCGGCGGCTCGCAACTCGCCGACCTCGTCGCCCTCGTGCGCCACGCGCTCGTGCCCGACTTCACGCTTGTTCCCTACGCCGAGGAAGTGCGTGAACGCTACCAGACGTGGCTTGTGGAACGCGACGCGGAGAAAAACTTCACGACCGAGCAACACGAATGGCTCGACCGCATGGCTGAACACATCGCCACCAGTCTCAGCATTGTGCCTGACGACTTCGAAGACGGCTGGTTCGGTCAGCGAGGCAGTCTCGGCAGGGCGCACGCGCTGTTCGGCGAAAAACTCCAGCCGCTGCTCGCGGAACTCAATGAACGACTTGTCGCATGAGTGAATCGAATGGACAGAAACTGCCGCCGGGATGGACGGAGGCGAAAATTGAAGACATCTTTGCGCCTCTGGACGATGGGCGGACGCTGCATCAAGGATGGAGTCCGCAGTGCGAAAAGACGCCTTCGACTTCCGACGCGGAATGGGGCGTGTTGAAGACGACCGCGATTCAGGCAGGATCGTTCTTACCTGAGCACAACAAACGACTGCCAAAAGGTCTGACCCCGCGCCCGCAAATTGAAGTGAAGCCCGGGGACATTCTCATCACATGCGCCGGACCGCGCGTCCGTTGCGGTGTCGCGTGTCTTGTGCGGAGCACGCGTCCACGCCTGATGATGTCCGGCAAGATGTATCGCTTTCGCGCCGCAAAGCAGATCGAGCCGCGTTTCGTCGAGACATATCTTCGGACACATTGGGCTGCCGCCGCGATAGACAAGATGAAAACCGGCGGGAGCGACAGCGGCCTCAATCTCACGCATGACCGCTTCCGTTTGCTCCCCATTCCTGTCGCTCCGCTGAATGAACAGCGGCGAATCATGGACACGCTCGAAGAACTACTCTCCGACCTCGACGCGGGGGTGTCGGCGTTGGAGCGGGTGCAACAGAAGCTCGCGCATTACCGGGCGGCGGTACTGAAGGCGGCGGTGGAAGGGGCGTTGACCGCCGAGTGGCGCAAGCAGCACCTGAACATCGAACCTGCCTCGGTCTTGCTCACGCGCATCCTCGCCGAACGCCGCCGCCGCTGGGAGCAAGACCAACTCCGCAAATTCAAGGCCGCCGGCAAAGAACCGCCCAAGAACTGGAAGGCGAAATACAAAGAACCTCTTGCGCCGAACACGACGGATCTTCCGTCGCTTCCGAAAGGTTGGTGTTGGGTGTCACTCGACCAACTGACGGAGGAGAGTTCAATCGGTATTGATCGCGGGTTGCAGTATCAGACTCCATCACAGCCCGGTTCGCCCTACATCAAAATGAACAACGTCACGATGGACGGGCGAGTAATTGCTGACGACTTGGTTTACGTTCGGACCACCGAGGACGAACAGAAGCGCTACACACTGCGGGAAGGAGATTTGTTATTCAATACCCGAAACAGCAAGGAACTGGTCGGGAAAGTGGGGTTGGTGCGCAGCATCCCGACCAATGCTGTCTACAACAATAACCTGATGCGTCTTCGCTTTCCTGACGGCATATCGTCTCGATTTGTTTCTTTCCAGATGTGCTCCGGTAACTTTCGGAAACGAATGGAAGTCGTGAAGAGGGCGACAACAAGCGTGGCAGCAATCTACGCCAAGGATTTGTTTCCACTTCAGCTAGCCCTGCCGGCGAGCGACGAGCAAGAAGCCATCGTGGAAGCCGTCGAAGATCAGCTCTCGGTGATCGAGCACATCGAGAGCGACGTGGAAGCTAAGCTCAAGACCGCGCAGTCTTTACGGCAATCCATTCTGCGGCACGCGTTCACCGGCCAGCTTGTCCCGCAAGACCCGAACGACGAACCCGCTTCCGAGTTGTTGAGGCGCATCGCCGCCGAGCGGAAAGAGCGCGCCCGGCAAGCCATCGCCGCGAAGCGCGCCAACAAGAAACCCAAACGACCGCGCCGCGCGCCGGCCGTTCCACGCAAACGAAAGACCACTCATGGACGTATCGCAAATCGGTAAACGAGCTTGGAGTTACGCGGGAGTCCTGCAAGACGCCGGGCTGAGTTGCTTCGAGTACGTCGAGCAACTCACGCTGTTGCTGTTCCTGAAGATGGCCGACCAACTCACGGAAGCGCCGCACAACAAGCCCGCCATCGTGCCGGCGGAACTGGGTTGGAAGGCGTTGCTGCCGTTGTCGGGTGCGGCCCTGGAGGACAAGTACCGGGATAGTCTTGAAAAGCTGTCGCGCAAGGGCGGGATGCTGGGCGTCATTTTCAAGAGCGCCCGCTGCGAAATCCATAACCCGTCGTTGTTGCAGCAACTCATCGTCAACCTGATCGACAAGGTGGACTGGCTCAGCCTGCCTGTGGACGTGAAGGGAACGATTTACGAAGAGTTGCTCCAGCGGTCGGCGCAGGAGTCGTCGCGGGGCGCGGGGCAATACTTCACGCCGCGGCCGGTGATACAGACGATGTGCGAAGTGATGCAGCCGACGCCGGACGACCGCATCTGCGACCCGGCGGCGGGGACGGGCGGCTTCCTGTTCACGGCCTACAACTACGTCCTCGACCGGTACGAGAAGGAACTCGACCGTGACCAGAAACGGGCGTTGCGGGAGGAATTGGTCGAGGCGATGGAATTGTCGCCCAAGGTCGCCCGCATGTGCGCGATGAACCTTTATCTGCACGGCATCGGCGGTGACAAGGTGGTCGTCCAGGCGGGGCACGACAGTCTCCAAGCGCCGTGGAGCAAAGAATTCTCGATGGTGCTGGCCAATCCGCCGTTTGGGAAGAAGCAAAGCCTGTTGTTTGTGAACGAGGAAGGCGAGACGGAGAAGGAAGACCAAGTGGTCGTGCGCGAGGATTTTTGGACCTCGACGAGCAACAAGCAACTCAATTTCGTGCAGCACATCTACACGCTGTTGAAGATCAATGGTCGTGCGGCGATGGTCGTGCCGGACAACGTGCTGTTTGAGGGCGGCGCCGGTGAAAAGGTGCGCCGCAACCTGCTCCAGAAATGCACAGTCCACACGCTACTGCGGTTGCCCACCGGCATCTGGTATTCGCCCGGCGTGAAGGCCAACGTGCTATTCTTCGAGAAGAAAGAAGGCCGCGCCGATCCGTGGACGGACAAGCTGTGGGTCTATGACTTGCGGACGAACCTGCACTTCACGCTGAAACAGTCGCCCATTCAACGGAAAGACTTCGACGAATTCGTCGCCTGCTACAAGCCCGGCAAGCTCCACACGCGCAAACCGACCTGGAGCGCATCTAACCCCGAAGGCCGCTGGCGGTGTTTCGATTACGAAGAATTGCTCAAGCGCGACAAACTCAGCCTCGACCTCTTCTGGATCAAAGACAAGAGCCTCACGGATACGGATTCACTGCCGGCGCCCGATGTGCTGGCCGGGGAAATCGCCGACGATTTAGAGACCGCGTTGGAGCAGTTCACGAAGATCGCCGCAAAACTCAGGGTCAAGAACTAAGCCGGCGTTCCTTCGCCGAGATGCTCGAAGCCTCAATTCGCAAGTACCAGAAGCGCACCATCAAAGCCGCAGTTTTCGTGGCCTTCATGTTCTTCGTGGTGAAAGACAGAGACGCTTCGACCTGCCTCCGCTCAAGCTTCCGCCTTCGTTAGGACTACAACGGACGAGTCGGCGGGCAAGCAAGCTCAGGATGACGACCTTCCAGCTACTCGACTGTGACGCTTTTCGCCAGGTTCCTCGGTTTATCCACGTCGCAGCCGCGCAGGATGGCGATGTGGTACGCCAGCAATTGCAGCGGAACGACTGTCAACAGCGGTTGGAGACAGTCGATCGTGTCGGGAATGTAGATCACGTCGTCGGCTTTCTTGCGAATCTCTTCATCGCCTTCGCTGGCAACGGCGATCACGGGGCCTTTGCGGGCTTTGACCTCTTCGATGTTGGCCATGACCTTGTCGTACACGGCGTTCTTCGTGCAGATGAACACCGACGGCGTGCGCGGATCGACGAGCGCAATCGGGCCGTGCTTCATTTCGGCGGCGGGATAACCTTCGGCGTGGATGTACGAGATTTCCTTCAGCTTGAGCGCGCCTTCCAGGGCGATGGGGAAATTGTACTGGCGCGCGAGGAAGAGAAAACTGTTGGCCTCGCAGTATTTCTTCGCGATGGCGGCGATGGCGGCGCTTTGCTGGAGGATGCGTTCCATTTTGCCGGGGATTTGTTCCAGTTCCTTGAGAATCTCAGTGCCGCGCGTGGCGGCGAGGTGGCGCATGCGGCCCATCAACACGGCCAGCAACGTCAGGATTGTGAGTTGCGAGGTGAACGTCTTCGTCGCGGCGACGCCGATCTCGGGGCCGGCATGCATGTAGGTGCCGCCGTCCACTTCGCGCGCAATGGTCGAGCCGACGACATTGACGATACCGAGCGTCTTGTGTCCTTTGCGGCGGAATTCGCGGACGGCAGCCAAGGAGTCGATCGTCTCGCCCGATTGGCTGATGGCGAACACGAGCGTGTTTTTTTCGACGGGTGCGTTGCGGTAGCGGCATTCGCTGGCGCAATCGATTTCGGTCGGAATGCGGGCCAGGTCTTCCATCAAGAATTCGCCGACCATCGCGGCGTGCAACGCCGTGCCGCAGCCGATGAGGATCATGCGATCGACGGCGCGGAGTTCGGCGGGCGTGAGGTTCAGTCCGCCCAGACGCGCCGTGCCTTCTTGGTGGCTGATGCGGCCGCGGAAGGCGTTCTCTACGGCGCGGGGTTGCTCGAAGATTTCTTTGAGCATGAAATGCGGGAACTTGCCGCGCTCGACTTCCTCGGCGGCGAATTCGACTTCACGGATTTGCGGGCTGACGGCTGCCGCCTCAATCGTTGACACTTGGAAATCATCGCGGGCCAGCGTGACGATTTCGAAGTCATTCAGGTAAACGACGCGGCGAGTGTGCGCGATGATGGCGCTCACGTCGCTGGCGAGAAAATTCTCGTCGCGTCCGACGCCGAGCAGCAGCGGGCTGCCACGGCGGGCGCCGACGATGACGTTGGGATGGTCGGCGTGGACGACGGCGATGCCGTACGTCCCGACGACGTCTTTGAGGGCGCGGCGGACGGCTTCGGTCAATGCCGCACCGTCCGTTGTGCTTGTGGTCGCCCCGACACGAGTGTCGGGGCTCCCACAGTTCTGAAGTTCCGCGTAATAATCGCCGATGAGGTGGGCGAGGACCTCGGTGTCAGTTTGCGAGACGAATTTGTGGCCTTTGGCGAGGAGCCGTTCTTTGAGTTGCTGGTGGTTTTCGATGACGCCGTTGTGCACGAGCGCGATTTTGCCGGACTGATCGAGATGCGGGTGCGCGTTCTGGTCGGTCGGGGGGCCGTGAGTCGCCCAGCGGGTGTGGCCGATGCCGGCCGTGCCCGTGACGGGTTGCTGGCGCAGGAGCGCGGCCAGATCGTTGATGCGGCCAGTCTTCTTCCGAAGCTCGAACTTGCCGTTGTTCAGAATGCAAAGCCCGGCAGAATCGTAACCGCGATATTCGAGACGGCGCAGGCCTTCGAGGATGATGTTGGGGGCCGACTTTGTACCGATGTAGCCGATGATGCCACACATAGGTTTTCACCTTTTCTTGAAGTCGCACCACGGCGATTCCACCAGACCCGTGTTGCGGATCAATCGGCGGCGATGGCGAATCACGATGGCGTGGACTTCGATGCGTTTGTGTTTGTTCCGCCGATTGCGACGAGGGTAACCCACGTTTTGATTTTTGTCAATTGACGCAGTCAGCACTTGCGGGATAAAGTTTCGCGTATGGCGACCTCTGAAATGAAAGCTGTCACGCCGAACAACGTGTTGGGCGTGATTTTGGGCGGAGGCGAAGGCAAGCGACTGTTTCCGTTGACGAAGGAGCGGGCCAAGCCGGCTGTGCCGATCGCTGGAAAATACCGGCTGGTGGACATTCCCATCAGCAATTGCATCAACTCCCACATCCGGCTCGTGTACGTCCTGACGCAGTTTAATTCCGCGTCGCTCCATCGGCACATTCACGAGAGTTATTCGTTCGATCGGTTCTCGCGTGGGTTCGTGGAAATCCTGGCGGCTCGACAGACCACGGGCGGCGCCCATTGGTATCAAGGCACCGCCGATGCCGTGCGGCAAAACCTGCACTATTTCCTCAAAGAAGATTACGAATACATCGTCATTCTCTCGGGTGATCAGCTTTATCGGCTGGACTTTGGGCGTGTCCTGCAGCAGCACTTGGAAACGCATGCGGACATTACGGTCGCAGCCATACCCGTTAAGCGGCACCGAGCGAGTTCGCTGGGTATTCTGCAGGTCAACGAAGAGAAACGGATTGTCCGATTCGTCGAGAAACCGAAGGAAGACAAGACTCTGGACGAGCTGAAGCTGGGAGACCCGCTGCTGTCGCAGTTGCGCATCACCAGCAGCGAAGATCATATGCTGGCCTCGATGGGTATTTATGTCTTCAACCGCGAAATCCTGCGGAAGGCTCTGGATAATGACAAACCGGATTTCGGCAAGCACGTCATCCCCGATGCCATCCGTCGCCGCCGAGTTTTCGCGTACATCTTCCAAGGCTATTGGGAGGATGTCGGTACGATCAAATCGTTCTTCGAGGCAAACTTGGCGTTGTGCTCGTCCAAGCCGTCGTTCAATCTCTTCGACCGCAATGCGCCGATCTACACGCATGCGCGATTTCTTCCGGCGTCAAAGATCATGGAGTGCCAGATCCGCAACGCGATGATTGCCGAGGGTTGCATCATTTACAAAACGCAGATTGAAAATTCGATTGTCGGGGTGCGTTCGTTCATCAGCGCGGAGTGCGAGCTGCGCGACACGATCATCATGGGATGCGACTTTTATGAATCACAGCATCAAGTCTTCGAAGATCCGGCGATGGGGATACCCCATATGAGTATCGGACGCGGCTGCAAGATTCAGCGCGCCATTATTGACAAGAACGTTCATATTGGTGATTCGGTGCTTATCACTGACAAGACGGGCTGCGCGGACTTTGATGGCCCCAACTATCACATTCGTGACGGGATTGTGATCATTCCCAAGAACGGAGTGATTGCTTCCGGGACAAGAATCTGAATGCAGATAAAAATTTCAAATCACTGTTGACACAAAACTGGAGCCGGCTATACTGCAATCGCCCAGTCGGCTGGGAACAGTTAAATAACAAGAGGACGTCGAAGAACGACCGGTTACCTGTCGCTTGAAGGGACAAGGGAAAGGGGGTGTTGTCGTCTTCGTTGTTTTTCTTTCCGGCAAGGCATCCGTCGTACACGAGGCACACGAAAACCGAGAGTTTTGGGACTTGGCCCACGTAGCTCAGTTGGTAGAGCACGTCCTTGGTAAGGACGAGGTCATCGGTTCAAACCCGATCGTGGGCTCCAGATTGATGTAGGAACGTAGAGCAACAAACAGGCAACTAGCGAACGAACAGGAGGACAACATGGCCAAGGAGCAATTCGTCAGAACGAAACCGCACGTCAACGTGGGCACAATTGGTCACATTGACCACGGAAAGACAACGTTGGTAGCAGCAATGCTGCAGGTACTGGCCAAACAGGGCAAGGCGCAGGTCAAGAGCTACGCCGACATCGCGAAGGGCGGCACCGTGCGTGACGAGACCAAGACCGTGACGATTGCCGTGGCGCACGTCGAATACGAGAGCGAGAAGCGGCACTACGCTCACATCGACTGCCCGGGTCATGCGGACTACATCAAGAACATGATCACAGGCGCCGCCCAGATGGACGGCGCGATCTTGGTGGTCAGTGCGGCGGATGGACCGATGCCGCAGACGCGCGAGCACGTGTTGCTGGCGCGGCAGGTTGCGGTGCCGGCGATTGTGGTTGCCTTGAACAAAGTGGACTTGGTGGATGACCCTGAATTGCTGGAGCTCGTGGAACTCGAAGTGCGCGAATTGCTGTCGTCGTATCAGTTCCCCGGCGACAAGACGCCGGTAGTGCGGATCAGTGCGACGAAGGCATTGAAGGGCGACCCGGAAGAGGAGAAGCGTATTCTCGATCTGGTCAAGGCGATCGATGATTTTATTCCGGAGCCGGTGCGCGAGGTGGACAAGCCGTTCCTGATGCCGGTCGAGGACGTGTTCTCGATCACGGGCCGGGGCACGGTCGCCACGGGCCGTATCGAACGCGGCACGATCAAGGTCGGCGAAGAAGTGGAGATCGTTGGATTGCGTGAGACGCAGAAGACGGTCGTCACGGGCGTCGAGATGTTCCGCAAGCTGCTCGATCAGGGGCAGGCGGGCGACAACATCGGCGCTTTGCTCCGTGGTATTGAAAAGGACGCGGTCGAACGCGGTCAGGTGCTCGCCAAGCCTGGCTCCATCACGCCACACAAGAAATTCAAAGCCGAGGTGTACGTGCTGTCGAAGGAAGAGGGCGGCCGGCACACACCGTTCTTCAACGGGTATCGGCCGCAGTTCTACTTCCGCACGACGGATGTGACGGGCAACGTGAAGCTGCCGCAGGGCGTGGAAATGGTGATGCCCGGCGATAATGTCAACATAGAAGTGGAATTGATTACGCCCATCGCAATGGAGAAAACCATGCGCTTCGCCATCCGCGAAGGCGGTCGGACGGTGGGCGCGGGTCGCGTGACGGAGATTCTGGAATAGTCAACACCCGATTTCGTTCAGGTGACACACGATGCCGAGGGAATTGATCACGCTGGCGTGCACGGAATGCAAGAGTCGCAATTACGTTTCGACGCGGAACAAGAAACAAGGCTCGGAGCGGTTGGAGCTGAAAAAGTTCTGCCCGAAGTGCGGCAAGCACGTCGGTCATCGCGAGACGAAATAAGGACGCGTGGAGGCTTCGACGAAATCCGTTGGATACGCCAGTAGCTCAATTGGCAGAGCGACGGTCTCCAAAACCGTAGGTTGGGGGTTCAAGTCCCTCCTGGCGTGCCAGCTTCGGGATTAGGCGCAAGCACGATGGCAAACCCAGTTGTCAAGATTCGGGATTTTCTCGCCGAGGTCACGGTCGAACTGAAAAAGTCGGCCTGGCCGACGCGCAGGGAGTTGACGGACTCAACGATCGTGGTGATCATCACCGTGTTGATTCTCGGTTTGTTCGTGGCGTTTGCCGACCTGGTGTTTGTGAAGCTGATCGGTTTGCTGACCAAGTCGGGTTGAAGGATTTGAGACGATGGTGGACCAGGAGACAAAATCGGAATTCCAGTGGTTTGTGATCCACGCGCTTTCTGGTCAGGAACAGAAAGTGAAGGAAAACATCGAGCGCCGGGTCAAGGTCGAGGAGATGGGCGACCTGATCAAGGATGTGCTGATTCCGACCGAGAAGGTTGCCGAGGTCAAGAAAGGAAAGAAGACCACCAGCACGCGGAAGTTTTATCCCGGCTACATCTTGGTGCACATGAAGTTGCTCGACGAAAAGAACCAACTGGTGGAACGTTCCTGGTATTTCATTCGCGAAACGCCCGGTATCATCGGCTTTATCGGCGGTGATCGTCCGGTGCCACTCAAGCCCGACGAAGTGAACAGCATTCTCGCACAGATCGAGGAACGGCAGGAAAAGGTCGCGCCGAAGGTGGCGTTCGAAACGGGTGAGACAGTTAAGGTGAGCGACGGGCCATTTCAAAATTTCACGGGCGTGATCGAAGAAGTCGATCCCGCGCGCGGCAAACTCAAGATTTCGGTCTCAATTTTCGGGCGATCGACGCCAGTCGAATTGGAGTATTGGCAGGTCGAACGCGCTTAATGGCGAGGGCATATGGCAGGCAAACCAGTTACAGGCATGATTAAACTGCAGATTCCTGCGGGACAGGCAAATCCCGCGCCGCCCGTCGGCCCGGCGCTTGGTCAGCAGGGCGTCAACATCATGGAGTTCTGCAAACAGTTTAACGCGGCAACGCAGAAGCAAGCGGGCACGATCATCCCCGTGGTAATCACAGTGTATAAAGATAAGACGTTCACATTTATCACGAAGTCACCGCCCGCCAGCGCGCTTCTCAAGAAGGCTGCAGGAATTGCCACCGCCAGTGGCGAGCCGAACCGCAACAAGGTCGGCAAGGTCACGCGCAAGCAAGTGTTGGAGATCGCCAAAACGAAGATGGCAGACTTGAACGCCAAGAGCGAGGACGCAGCCTGCCGCGTCATCATGGGCACGGCGCGCAGCATGGGAATTGACGTGGTCGACTAGTCGGGAAGGCAGGAGAAGATCATGGGGAGACACGGAAAACGATATAACGAAGCAGTCAAGCTGGTCGATGCCAAGCGCCAGTACAGACTCGGCGAGGCGGTGGAGTTGCTGAAGAAAATGCCGAAGGCAAAGTTCGACGAGGCGGTGGAACTGGATTTCAAGCTAGGCGTCGATCCGAAGCAAAGCGACCAGATGGTGCGCGGCACCGTCGCGCTCCCGCACGGCAGTGGCAAGAAGGTGCGCGTCGCTGTCTTCGCGAAAGGTCAGGCAGCGGAAGCAGCGAAGGAGGCGGGCGCGGATTTCATCGGCTTTGAAGATCTGGTGAAGCAATGCCAGGGGGGGTGGACGGATTTTGATGTCGCAGTTGCCACGCCGGAAGCGATGCAGGAAGTCCGCAAGCTCGGCAAGATGCTCGGTCCGAAAGGCCTGATGCCGAACCCGAAGACGGGCACGGTCACTGATGACGTGGCCAAGGCAGTCAAGGAAGTCAAAGCAGGCCGTGTCGAGTTCAAGATGGACAAGGCGGGCAATCTGCACGTTGCCTTCGGCAAACTCTCGTTCGCGGCGAAAGCGATCGAAGAGAACGCCAAGGCGATCATCGGCGCGGTGCTCCACGCCAAGCCGGCGACGGCGAAGGGTCAATTCGTCGAAAGCTGCACGCTCGCCAGCACGATGAGTCCGGGACTAAGGCTCGACGTTCACGAATTTGCGCCGAGCACGAGTTAGCAGGCAAGTACGACATGAGAGCTGAAAAAAAACTAATCGCTGAGGAATTGAGCAAACAAGTTGCCGGATCGCCGTTCGTGTTGCTGGCTGATTACACGGGGCTGACGGTGCAACAGTTTTCCGATTTACGGAAACGATTGCGCGGCGCCAACGCCGAGTGCCACGTGGTGAAGAACACGATGCTGCGACACGCGGCCCAGGCGGCGGGGCTGGCGAATTTCAACGGCTCGTTGTCGGGCATGACGGCCATCGTCATCGGCGACAAGAAATCCGACATCAGCGCGGCGGCCAAGATTTTGAAGGCGTTCGCAAAAGAATTTGCAAAACCAAAAGTGAAGCTGGGCCTGATGGGCCAGCAACTGCTCAAGGCAGAAGACGTTTCGGCGGTGGCGGACCTGCCGTCGCTGGACGCGCTGCGGGCGCAGTTGATCGGCCTGTTGCAGACGCCGGCGACACGGTTGGCGGTGGTGCTGGGCGCTCCCGCCAGTCAGATTGCGCGTGTGCTCAAAGCGCACGCGGACAAACAAGGCGCCGCGGCGCAACCCGCCGCAGCGTAGAAGAGAAACCAAACTGGTTCCTCGTCGGCGCCGCGGCTGCGGCGCAGAATTGATCCGGGGCTTCGGGTCGCGACGATACCGAGAAAGGCAGACGAACATGGCAGTGGATCTGGACAACATGGTGGAGCAGTTGAGCGGGCTGACCGTGATTGAAGCGGCGCAGCTCTCAAAGAAATTGGAAGAAAAATGGGGCGTCAGCGCGGCGGCTCCGGTGGCGGTCGCGGCAGCGCCGGCAGCGGGTGCGGCGGCTCCGGCGGCGGAAGCGAAGACGAGCTTTGACGTCGTCCTGAAGGAAGCGGGTGCGAACAAGATCTCGGTCATCAAGGAAGTCCGCGCGGTGACCACGTTGGGCTTGAAGGAAGCCAAAGACTTGGTTGAAGGCGCACCGAAGACCGTGAAGGAAGGCGTTGCGAAAGAAGAAGCCGAAGAGATCAAGAAGAAGCTCGAAGCTGCTGGCGCCAAAGTCGAATTGAAGTAACTGTTCGGTAAACACCCCGGCCGGTGACACCGGGGCAAAGGGCATGATGCCCGGGAAATGGCAATGGCTGAACGAAAATATTTCGGCAAATTAGGCGATGTGATTGAAGCGCCTCCGTTTATCGAGCCGCAGATCCAATCGTATGCGGAGTTTCTGCAGGCAGACGTTCCGCCAAATCGGCGCAAGAACGTTGGCTTGCAGGCCGTGTTCAAGGAAGTGTTCCCGATTGAAAGCTACGACGGTCAGGCCACGCTGGATTGCGGCAATTACGAGATCGGCGAGACAAAGACGACATGGCTGGATTGCCTGCGCGACGGCATTACGTACAGCGCCCCGCTGCACGTGACGTTCCGCCTCAAGGATTCGAATGGCACGAAAGAGGAGGAGGTGTACATGGGCGAGATCCCGCTCATGACACCATCGGGCAGCCTCGTCATCAACGGCGCCGAGCGCGTCATCGTCAGCCAATTGCATCGTTCTCCGGGCATCTGCTTCGAGCAGAGTGTGCACACCAGCGGCAAGCTGCTTTACGGCTTCCGCATCATTCCCGACCGGGGCACGTGGCTGGAGTGTCAGTTCGATAACAACGACTTACTCAACGTCTATCTCGACCGCCGTCATCGTCGCCGCAAGTTCTTGGCGACGATGTTCCTGCGCGCGTTGGGGTACGGTACGGACGAAGCGATTCTCAAGCTCTTCTACGCGATCGAGGAAGTGAAGCTAAAAGATTTCGTCTCAGGCGAGGAGAGGACCGAGAAGGTACTCATCGCCGACGTGATGGATGCTGAAAAGCAACTGGTCGTGGCGCGCGCGTTCGAGCCGTTGACGAAAGTGATCTGTCGTCAGCTCATTGACATGGGTATCGACAAGGTCAAGATCGTTGACACGTCGATCGACGATGGTTGCATCGTCAAGTGTCTCAGGAAGGACCCCTGCAAGGACGCCGAGGAAGCGCTCAAGGAAATCTATCGTCGGTTGCGTCCTGGCGATCCGCCGACGGTGGCCAATGCCAACGCTCTGATCAAGCGACTTTTCTTCGATCCGCGCCGCTATGACTTGGGCCGTGTCGGCCGCTACAAGATCAACCAGAAACTCAATCGCAATGTCGATCTCGAGAGCCGCGTCCTCGAAAAGGAGGATCTGATCGAGGCGGTCAGGTATCTTTTGGCCCTGCGGAAAGGCGAGGGCTCGATCGATGACATCGACCACCTCGGCAGCCGCCGTCTCCGCACGGTCGGCGAACTGCTCGCCAATCAATGCCGTGTCGGTCTGGCGCGCACCGAGCGCGTCGTCAAAGAGCGCATGACACTTTTCGACGTCAGCGCCGACAGCATGACGCCGCAGATGCTCGTCAACCCGAAAGCGCTGTCGGCCGTCATTCGCGATTTCTTTGGGCGCAGTCAGTTGAGCCAGTTCATGGATCAGACCAATCCGCTGAGCGAGCTGACGCACAAGCGGCGTCTCTCCGCGCTCGGGCCTGGCGGGCTTTCTCGCGAACGCGCGGGATTCGAGGTCCGCGACGTGCATCCGTCGCACTACGGGCGCATCTGCCCGATCGAGACGCCTGAAGGTCCGAACATCGGTCTGATCAGCGCAATGAGCATTTATGCACGGATCAACGAATTCGGTTTCATGGAGACGCCGTACCGCAAGGTCAAAGACGGTCGTGTCTCTGATCAGGTGGATTATCTGACGGCCGATCAGGAAGAGAATTACGTCGTCGCGCAAGCGAATGCGCCGATTGACGGTCGCGGTCATTTTACCGTGGACAAGGTTTCGTGTCGCTACAAGAGCGACTTCATCGAGGTCGATCCCGAGCGCGTCCATTACATGGACGTGTCACCGAAGCAACTCGTTTCGGTGGCGGCAGGCTTGATCCCGTTCCTCGAACACGACGACGCCAACCGCGCGTTGATGGGTTCGAACATGCAGCGTCAGGCCGTGCCGCTGTTGCAGGACGAAGCGCCGTTTGTCGGCACGGGCTTGGAAGGCCGCATCGCGCGTGACTCCAAGGTTTGTGTCATCGCAGATGAATCGGGCGTGGTGGCGTCGGTCACGGCGCAACGGATCATCGTGACCAAGGACGGCGAGTTACCCGAAGGCAAGCGCAAGATCGTGACCGATCCCGAGAATCACATTTGGGTGTACGAACTCCGCAAGTTCATGCGCTCCAACGCCGGTACTTGTTTCAACCAGAAGCCAATCCTCAAGCGCGGCGAGAAGGTGAAAAAGAATCAGGTGCTGGCCGACGGCCCGTGCTGCGACCATGGCGAACTCGCGCTCGGTCGCAACGCGCTGGTGGCGTTCATGCCGTGGTGCGGCTACAACTTCGAGGATGCTATTCTCGTCAACGAACGGCTGGTCAAAGAGGACATCTACACCTCGATTCACATCGAGGAATTCGAGGTTGGGGCGCGCGATACCAAGCTCGGCCCGGAGGAAATCACGCGCGACATCCCGAACGTCGGCGAAGAAGCGCTGAAGAACCTCGGCCACGACGGCGTGATCTGCGTCGGCGCGGAAGTAAAGCCGGGTGACATTCTCGTGGGCAAGATCACTCCGAAGGGCGAGACCGAACTTGCGCCGGAGGAACGCTTGCTGCGCGCCATCTTTGGTGAGAAGGCGGCGGACGTGAAGGACACCTCGCTGCGCGTGCCGAGCGGCGCGTATGGCATCGTGATGGACGTGAAGATCTCATCGCGGAAAGAGCCCGCGCGACCGAAGCTCACGGCGACCGAAGTGCGATGCCAGAAGAAGCAGATCGAAGACGAGTACAAGACCAAATCCACAGAATTGCGCGAGGGGTTGACCGAGAAGCTTAGCAACGTTCTGCTGGGCGAGAAGATTCCGTTGGATGTGGTCAATGCCGAGACCGGCGAGATCATTATTCCGGCCAATCGCAAGATCACGAAGACGTTGTTGCGCAAGCTGGCAACCGTCTACGATCATGTCGAGATCGATCCATCGCCGATCCGCATCA
The DNA here is from genome assembly GCA_050013395.1 of Verrucomicrobiia bacterium. Taxonomy (GTDB): domain Bacteria; phylum Verrucomicrobiota; class Verrucomicrobiia; order Palsa-1439; family Palsa-1439; genus JBEKZD01. The sequence goes on from JBEKFI010000023.1 coordinate 16,016, forward strand.
AGATTCGCGAGATCATCGGCGAGTTTGAACATCGGTTTAGCGAACTGGAGATGGAGCGGGATCGCAAGCTCGATCAGATAGAAAGCGGCGAGGACGTCGAGGCCGGTATCATCAAGCAGGTCAAGGTCTACATCGCTAGCAAACGCAAACTCAGCGTTGGCGACAAGATGGCGGGCCGTCACGGCAACAAGGGTGTCGTCGCCAAGATCGTGCCTGAGCAAGACATGCCGTTCCTGCCCGATGGTACGGCGGTTGACATCGTGCTGAATCCGCTCGGCGTGCCCAGCCGCATGAATGTTGGCCAAGTGCTGGAAACGCACCTCGGCGTGGCGGCCAAGGCGTTGGGCTTTAACATCGCTTCGCCCGTGTTCGACGGCGTGACGGAAGACGAGATCAGAGACATGATCGAGGACGCAAAGAAGGTGGACGGTTTTTCCTGGGTCTCCGAACATGGCAAATGCCGACTCTACGATGGCCGCACCGGCGAAACCTTCGATCAGGAGGTTGTGGTCGGGTACATTTATATGATGAAGCTGGGTCACCTCGTGGCTGACAAGATTCACGCTCGCGCCGTCGGGCCGTACTCGCTGGTCACGCAACAGCCGCTGGGCGGCAAGGCCCAATACGGCGGCCAGCGCTTCGGCGAAATGGAAGTCTGGGCATTGGAAGCCTACGGCGCGGCGTACACGCTGCAGGAATTGATGACCGTCAAGAGCGACGACGTCCAGGGCCGCACCCGCATCTACGAGTCGATTGTCAAAGGCGACAACACGCTTGAAGCAGGCACGCCTGAGTCTTTCAATGTTTTGATGAAAGAAATGCAGAGTCTCTGTCTCGACGTGCGCGTCGGGAAGAACGGGGGCGAGAAGCAATTTACGAGTACCGCAAAAACTGCCACTGCAATTCCGTCCACTGCTGCCGCCACGGCGGCGGCCCGTGCTGCGCTGGGGCTGGAGAAGACGGATGTGTTCGATCACGTCAGCATCGGGATTGCGTCGCCCGAGACGATCCGTTCCTGGTCGCATGGGGAAGTGAAGAATCCCGAGACGATCAACTACCGCACGTTCAAACCCGAGAAAGGCGGCTTGTTCTGCGAGCGCATTTTCGGTCCGGTTCGTGACTGGGAATGCAATTGCGGCAAGTACAAACGCATCAAACATCGCGGCGTCATCTGCGATCGTTGCGGCGTGGAAGTGACCGTGGCACGGGTGCGCCGCGAGCGGATGGGGCATATCGAATTGGCCGTGCCCGTGAGCCATATTTGGTTTTTCAAGGCGATGCCGTCGCGGATGGGGCTGATGCTCGACATGACCGCGCGCGATCTGGAGCGGGTGCTGTACTATGAAGACTACATTGTCATCGACGAAGGCAAGACGCCGCTCAAGCCCAAGCAGCTTCTCACCGAAATGGAGTACCGTGAGGCGCGCGAACAGTACGGAGACGGCTTCGTCGCGAAGATGGGCGCTGAGGCGGTCAAAGAATTGCTCACGAAGATCGATTTGCGCAAGCTGGCGCACGACCTCGAACACCAGCTCGACAGCACTAAGAGCAAACAGATTCGCAAGAAGATCGCGAAACGTCTGAAGCTCGTCAAAGGTTTCCTCGATGCGAAGATGCGGCCCGAGTGGATGGTGCTGGAAGTTCTGCCGGTGATTCCGCCTGACCTGCGGCCGCTCGTTCCGCTGGAGGGCGGCCGCTTCGCTACGAGTGACCTGAACGATCTCTATCGCCGCGTCATCAACCGCAATAATCGTCTGAAGAATCTGCTCCAGTTGAAGACACCTGACGTGATCATTCGCAACGAGAAGCGCATGTTGCAGGAAGCTGTCGACGCGTTGCTCGACAACGGTCGCCACGGCCGGCCGGTCACTGGCGCCGGCGGACGCGCCTTGAAGTCGCTGGCCGAGACGCTCAAAGGCAAACAGGGCAGGTTCCGCCAAAACCTGCTTGGCAAACGAGTGGATTACTCGGGCCGTTCGGTCATCGTCATTGGGCCGGAGCTGAAGCTGAACCAGTGCGGTCTGCCCAAGAAGATGGCGCTGGTGCTATTTGAGCCGTTCATCATTCGCCGACTCCGCGAGATGGATCTCATCCACACGATTCGCTCGGCCAAAAAACTGATTGAGCGCCAGTCGCCCGAGGTCTGGGACATTTTGGAAGAGGTGAGCAAGGGGCATCCGGTGTTGCTCAACCGTGCGCCGACGCTGCACCGCCTGTCCATCCAGGCGTTTGAGCCGTTGCTCATCGAAGGCGACGCCATTCGCATTCATCCCCTGGTTTGCACGGCCTACAACGCCGACTTCGACGGCGACCAGATGGCCGTGCACGTGCCGCTTTCGGTCGAAGCGCAGTTGGAGGCACGATTGCTGATGCTGGCAACCAATAACATCTTTTCGCCCTCGAGCGGCAAGCCGATCACCACGCCGACGCAGGACATCGCGCTCGGCCTCTACTATCTGACGCACGGCGGCAAGCAGGACCGCAACAGCGGGAACAAGCGTCTGAAACTGTTTGCCGATGCGCAGGAGGTCTTCTTTGCGCGCGACGAAAGCGACGTGAGAATTCATGAGCACATTCGCCTGAAGAACCCCGATTACGGCAGTCAGACGGTTTATGGCGATCCGGTCTCCAAGGTCATCGAGACCACCATCGGCCGTGTCGTCTTTAATGAGATCTGGCCCGCTGAAGTTGGATTCTACAATAGGGCGGTCGATAAATCGAAGCTGAGCGACATTATCTGGCAATGCTACCGCACCGTTGGTCACGATCGCACCGTCGAAGTTCTCGACAAGCTGAAGGCGCTCGGTTTCGAAAGCGCCACCCGCGCGGGTATCTCGATCGGAATTGAAGACATGATCGTTCCGAAGGAAAAGACGCAGGTCATCGAGGAATCGCTCAAGGACGTGGCGGAAGTCGAGAAGCAGTATCGCCGCGGGATCATCACGGACGGCGAACGCTACAACAAGATCATCGACATCTGGACGCACGCGACGGATAAGATTTCCAACATGATGTACGCCACGATGGAACACAACGCGGGCAAGCCTGAGTTGAACCCCGTGTTCATGATGGTGGACAGCAAGGCTCGTGGATCGCGCCAGCAGATTCGCCAATTGGCGGGCATGCGTGGTTTGATGGCCAAGCCCTCCGGCGAAATCATTGAGCGGCCGATCCTGGCCAACTTCCGCGAAGGGTTGAGCGTGCTCGAATACTTCATTTCGACGCACGGTGCCCGCAAAGGTTTGGCGGACACGGCGCTAAAGACCGCGGACGCCGGTTATCTCACTCGCAAACTTGTGGACGTGGCACAGGATGTCATCATCCTTGAGGAAGATTGCGGCACGGTGAACGGCATCTGGGTCAAGCCGATCTTCGAAGGTGAAGATGAAGTGGTGAAATTGAGCGAGCGCATCATTGGACGCATTGCGGCCGAGGACATCACCGATCCAGTGAGCCACAAGAAAATTGTCAAGGCCAACACCGAAATCGACGAAGCAGCAGCCGAAGCAATTGCACGGATCGGCATTGAGGAGGTCAAGATCCGCTCCGTGCTCACCTGCGAGTCACGGCGCGGCGTTTGCGCGATGTGTTACGGGCGCAACTTGGCCACCAGCAAGCCGGTCAAGGTGGGCGAAGCGGTCGGGATCATCGCGGCGCAATCCATTGGCGAACCAGGCACGCAGCTCACGATGCGTACATTCCACATCGGCGGCACCGCGAGCCAGGTGTTCAAGCAACCGCAGATCAAGGCGAAGAACGATGGGACCGTGCGTTACCACGACGTGCGTGCCGTGCGCCGCGTCGAGGGGAACTGGGTTGTGCTCAACAAGAACGGCCAGATCGCATTGTACAATCAAGAAGGCCGCGAGTTGGAGCGGTACTCGGTCGTCATCGGCGCGGAGATTACGGTGGCCGATGGCGCGTCCGTCAAGAAGGGTGACACGTTCGTGCAGTGGGACCCGTACAACGTGCCGGTGCTCTGCGAGGTGGCGGGCACGGTTAAGTTCCACGACATCGTCGAAGGCATCACGATGCGCCGGGAGCTCGACGAGGCGACTGGTCTGATGGGGACGGTGGTCATCGAACACAAAGAAGACCTGCACCCGCAGATCAACATCGTGAACGACGCCGGCGAAGTGCTCGCGTTCTACGGTATTCCCGCCGGTGCGCACATCGTTGTTAACGAAGGCGACAAGGTTCAGGCGGGCGCGCTGGTGGCGAAAACGCCGCGAAAGGTTTTCCGCACGAAAGACATCACGGGCGGTCTGCCGCGCGTGGCGGAGTTGTTCGAGGCGCGACGCCCGAAGGACGCGGCCGAGATCGCCAAGATCGACGGCGTGGTGGACTTTTCGGGCACGGTGCGCGGCAAACGGCGCATTCTCGTCAAAGACCCGAAAACGAGCGCCGAAGAAGAGCATTTAATTCCGCACTCAAAGCACATTATTGTGTTCCGGGGCGACACGGTAAAGAAAGGACAGCAGTTGACCGAAGGCCCGGTCGTGCCGCACGAGGTGTTGGAGGTTTGCGGTCCGCAGGACCTGCAGGAGTATCTCGTCAACGAAGTACAGGAGGTTTATCGGCTGCAGGGCGTGGAAATCAACGACAAGCACATTGAGATCATTGTGCGCCAAATGTTGCGGAAGGTGCGCGTGGTTGATCCGGGCGACACTCGTTTCCTCTGGGACGATCAGGTGGACAAGATCACGTTCGAGGAGGAGAACAGGCGCGTCGCGGAGGCGGGCGGCAAACCCGCCGAGGCGCAGCCGGTGTTGCTGGGCATTACCAAGGCGTCGCTGGGAACCGAATCGTTCATCAGCGCGGCGTCGTTCCAGGATACGACGCGCATCCTGACGGAAGCTGCAACGCTGGGCCGTGTGGACCATTTGCGCGGCTTCAAAGAGAACGTCATCATGGGACACTTGATTCCTGCGGGCACGGGTTATTACAGGTACCGCAATGTCAGGTTGGTGCCGCTGGCCGAGCCGGTGGAGCAGCCGGAACTGCCGGAACCGCTGGAACAGAAGGAAGAGAAGCCGACGGAAGAGCCGGCGCAGGTGGCCAGTTAAGCACGGGAGAAGCTGCCGAAAAGGGCTTGCGCAGTTCGGCGCGTGTGTGCTAGGTTGCGCGCTCCTTTGCGCAATGGCACGGGATTATTGTTAAATGCCGACGATTAACCAACTTGTACGAAAAGGGCGCGCCAGGCTCAAGGCGAAGTCGAAGGCGCCGGCGCTGGGCGAGTGTCCGCAACGGCGGGGCGTGTGCCTGCAAGTGATGACGCGCACGCCGAAGAAACCGAATTCGGCGTTGCGCAAGGTCGCCAAGGTGCGGCTGACCAACGGGACTGAGGTGATCGCCTACATTCCCGATGAAGGGCACAATTTACAGGAGCACTCGATTGTGCTCGTACGCGGCGGGCGTGTGAAGGATTTGCCTGGTGTGCGTTACCACATCATTCGTGGCACGTTGGACGCGATGGGCGTCGACAAACGCCGCCGCAGCCGGAGCAAGTATGGCGTGAAACGTCCGAAAGAGGGCGCAGTTCCGAAGGCTGCGGCCTAGCTCAATATCAAAGCATGCGTAGACGAAGATCAGAAAAAAGGCAGCGAGTGGCTGATATGCGATACAATAGCCAGTTGGTCACGCGCATGATCAACACCGTGATGCGGTGCGGCAAGAAATCCGTCGCCGAGCGCATTGTTTACGGAGCGTTTGATTTGATCAGTCAAAAACAGAAGGACAAGTCTCCATTGGAAGTGCTGCAAGTTGCGATGGAGAATGTGAAGCCGCGACTGGAAGTGAAGTCCCGTCGCGTCGGTGGTGCCAACTACCAAGTGCCCGTCGAAGTTTCGTTTGATCGACAGGAAGCGCTGGCTCTTCGGTGGATGATCGATTACGCCAAAGGGCGCAAAGGCACGGCGATGATGCAGGCGCTGGCATCGGAGATAATCGATGCCTCCAACAACGCCGGCGCGGCCGTGAAGAAGCGCGAGGACATGCACAAGATGGCGCAAGCGAACCGTGCGTTTGCGCATTACCGCTGGTAGTCCTGGAGTGTTATTACACAGCCGATAAAGCCACGGTCATATTTTCGGAAAAATTTGGAAAGTTACATGGAAGCAGTGCTCGAACAAACGAAACAGACGACCCAGCGACGGGCGCGGTCAGCGCCGGATCGCCAGGTGACGCTGGAACGCACCCGCAACATCGGGATTTGCGCGCACATCGACGCCGGCAAGACGACGACGACGGAACGCATCCTCTATTATACGGGCAAGGTGTACAAGCTCGGGGAAGTTCACGAGGGCACGGCGACGATGGACTGGATGGAACAGGAGCAGGAGCGCGGCATCACGATCACCAGCGCCGCGACGACCTGTTTCTGGCGCGAGCATCGTGTCAACATTATTGACACGCCCGGCCACGTGGATTTCACCGTCGAGGTCGAGCGCAGTCTGCGCGTGCTCGACGGCGCGGTGGCCGTCTTCTGCGCGGTCGGCGGCGTCGAGCCTCAATCCGAAACCGTCTGGCGTCAGGCCAACAAATACAAGGTCCCCCGCATTGCGTTCGTCAACAAGATGGACCGTACGGGGGCCGATTTCGAGGCGGCAGTGCACCAGATGCGCGAGCGTCTCGCAGCCAACGCCGTTCCGATTCAGATTCCCGTCGGCAAGGAAGCTGATTTCAGGGGGATCGTTGACCTCGTCCAGATGAACGCCGTCGTTTGGTCGGGCGAGGAACTGGGCGCGACGTTTGACGTCGGAGAGATTCCGAAGGAGTTGCTGGGAAGCGCGAAGGCCGCGCACGCCAAGCTGGTCGAAGCGGTTGCGGAAAAGGACGAGGAGTTGATGCATCTGTTTCTGGAAGGCAAAGAGATCACGCCGGCACAACTCCAACTTGCCATCCGTCGCCTTGTCATCAAGAACGAACTTGTTCCCGTGACCTGCGGCGCGGCGTTCAAGAACAAGGGCGTTCAGCCGCTGCTCGATGCGGTGGTCGATTACCTGCCGTCGCCGCTCGACGTTCCCGACATCGTAGGGACGAATCCGGACACGAAGGAATCGGAGACGCGCGCGGCGGACGACAACGGCCCGTTCTGCGCGCTAGCGTTCAAGATTTGGACCGACCCGTACGCGGGCAAACTGATTTTCTTCCGCGTCTACTCAGGCAAGGCCCCGAAGGGCATGACCGTCTACAATCCGCGCAACAACAAGCGCGAGCGCATCGGTCGCCTCCTCGAGATGCACGCCAATCACCGCCAGGAAATCGACGTGTGTTTTTCCGGCGACATTGGCGCGCTCGTCGGCCTGAAGAACATCACGACGGGCGACACGATCTGCGACGAAGACCATCCCATCCTCCTCGAGTCCATCACTTTCCCAGAGCCAGTCATCTCGATGGCCATCGAACCGAATACCAAAGCCGACCGCGACAAGATGTCCACGGCGTTGCAGCGGCTCGCCGAGGAAGACCCGACGTTCCGCCTCACGACCAATCATGAGACAGGACAGACAATCATCTCCGGTATGGGCGAATTGCACTTGGACATTATCAAGGACCGCATGTTCCGCGAATTCAACGTGGGTGCCACTGCCGGCAGACCGCAGGTCGCCTATCGCGAAACGATCACCAAAAAGGCCGAGGCCGAAGGCAAATTCATCCGCCAGTCCGGCGGACGCGGCCAGTATGGCCACGCCGTCATTACCATCGAACCGGGGGAGAAAGGCAGCGGCGTTGTCGTCGAGGATGAGATCGTTGGCGGGGCGATCCCCAAGGAATATGTTCCCGCCGTCGAGGATGGCATCCTCGAGGCCGCGCAGACCGGCGTGCTCGGCGGCTATCCGATGGTGGACGTGAAAGTCGCCATTATCGACGGCACGTACCACGAAGTGGATAGTTCGGAAATCGCCTTCAAAATGGCGGGTAGCTTCGCATTCAAGGAGGCCGCACACAAGGCGGGCGCGATCATGCTCGAGCCGATCATGGACGTGGAAGTCATCACGCCCGAGGAGCACATGGGCGACGTCATTGGCGACCTTAATAGCCGCCGCGGGAAGGTCAGCCACCTCGAAAGGCGCGCCAACTCGACGATCATTCACGCCAACGTGCCGCTGGCGCAGATGTTTGGTTACGCGACGGCGCTGCGGTCGCTGACCAAGGGTCGCGCGAGTTACTCGATGGAACCGTTGAACTTTCAGAAGGTGCCGGAGAACATTCTGGCGGAGATTTTAGACAAGAACTCAACCTCACCAAGGGCAGGACAGCCGAAGAAATGAACAACCAACGTATCCGCATTCGCCTGAAAGGCTATGATCACCGGTTGCTTGACCAATCGGCGCACGAGATTGTCGAAACGGCCAAACGCACGGGGGCGAAGGTTGCCGGACCGATCCCGCTGCCGACCGATATCTGGCGGCACTCGGTGAACCGTTCGCCGCACGCAGACAAGAAGTCGATGGAGCAATTCGAGATGCGGACGCACAAGCGCCTGCTCGACATCATTGATCCGACGGCGAAGACGGTGGACGAGTTGAAGAAGCTGAATCTGCCCGCGGGCGTGGATATCACCATCAAAATTTAGTCATGGAACTGTTAGGCAGAAAAATTGGAATGACGCAGTTGTTCGATGCCAAAGGCAACATGGTGGGCGTCACCGGCATTGAAGTCGGACCGTGCACGGTGCTGCAGAAGAAGACACCCGAGACCGACGGTTATCACGCGCTGCAGCTCGGCTTCGGCGAGCGGAAAGCGAGGAACGCCACGAAACCGCTCGTCGGCCATTGCAGGAAAGCCAACGCGGCGCCGGCGCAGTTCATTCGGGAGATGCGCGCCGACAGCAGCCTGCAATTCAATGTCGGTGACAAGGTTACTGTGAAGGAATTTCATGCGGGACAGTACGTGGATGTGATCGGCACGAGCAAGGGCAAAGGATTTCAGGGCGTTGTGCGGCGTCACCACTTCCGCGGTGGCGATGCGACGCACGGCGCGAAAGGTTCGCATCGGAGAGGGGGCGCGATCGGTCAGCGTTCGTTCCCCGGCCGCGTGTTCAAGAACATGCGGATGCCGGGCCACATGGGCCACACCCGGATCACGACACAGAATCTTCGCGTTGTGCAGGTTCGAGAGGCGGATAATTTGCTGCTCGTCGAAGGTTCAGTCCCAGGGCCGCGCGGCGCGTTTGTGGTCGTCCGCCACGCGAAGAAGAAAACGAAACCAGTCGCCAAGACAGCCTAAATGAGACTTCAGGTCATCAACACTGCCGGCGCATCCACGGGCGAAATCGAATTCGCCGAGGGTCTGTTGATCAAGAACGGGAAGGGTTCGCAGGCCGTTCACGACAGCGTGGTGGCGCATATGGCGAATCAGCGACTCGGCACGGCCAAGACGAAGCAAATTAGCGAGGTCCACGGCAGCGGCAAGAAACCGTGGAAGCAAAAAGGGACAGGCCGCGCTCGTGCCGGTTCGTTCGCCTCGCCATTGTGGCGCGGCGGCGGCGTGGTTTTCGGGCCGCATCCACGCGATTACTCAATCAAAGTGCCGAAGAAAGTGAAAGCCTTGGCGTTCCGTAAGGCGCTGAGCGAGCGGTTGCTGGCAGGCGATGTCGTTGTCGTGAACGAGTTGAAGCTGGCCAGTCACAAGACAAAGGATTTTCTCGCGTTGGTGGACAAGCTTGCGGCTGATGCAGGCACGACGCTACTCGTGACCGAGCAGGTGGACAACAATTTGAAACTGGCGTCACGGAATGTGCCGGATGTGTCGGTCGAACGGGCGGATTCGGTGAACACGTACGAGCTGCTCCGCTTCGACAAGATCGTGGCGACGAAGGCGGCATTCGAGAAACTTCAGGCGCGCGTAGGCAAGGCATGAAAGATCCGTACGCAGTGATCAAAACCGTCCGCGTGACGGAAAAGGGCACGACCCTCAGCGAGAAGAACAATCAGTATCAACTCGTTGTGGATCGTCGCGCCAACAAAGTGGACATCAAGCACGCGGTCGAAAAGGCGTTCAAGGTCAAGGTGCTTCGCGTGAACACCATGCACGTGCGTGGCAAACCGCGCCGCGAACGCACGATTCAGTTTGGACGCACACCCGCGTGGAAAAAAGCTCTCGTAACGTTGAAAGAGGGCGACAAAATCGAGATTTCATAGGCAGCCATGGGCTTAAAAACGTTCCGACCATTAACGCCGTCGTTGCGCTCGACTGTGCTTCCGGATTTCGAAGAGATCACGAAGCACAAACCAGAGCGTTCTTTGACGGTCGCGAAACGCAGGACGGGTGGCCGCAACAACCTTGGCCGCATGACCACGCGCGGCATCGGCGGTGGCCACAAGCAGCGTTATCGCATCATCGATTTCAAGCGCGACAAGATCGGCGTCTCGGCCATAGTTGAGGCAATCGAGTATGATCCCAATCGCTCGGCGCGTATCGCGCTGCTGAAGTACGAGGACGGCGAGAAACGCTACATCATTGCGCCGATGGGGCTCGAAGTCGGGGCGAAAGTCATGAGCGGCCCCGACGCGGAGTTGTCCGTCGGCAACGCGTTGCCGCTGAAGAAGATTGTTGGCGTCGGCACGAGTCTGCCGATTCACAACATCGAGTTGCACAGAGGCAAGGGCGGTCAGCTTTGCCGCAGCGCCGCAGTGGCCGCGCAGATCACGGGGAGCGAAGGCGATTACGTGACGGTGAAGCTGCCGTCGGGCGAATTGCGGCTGATTCACCGCGATTGCTACGCGACGATCGGCCAGGTCGGCAACCCCGATCACATGAACGTGTCGCTCGGCAAGGCGGGTCGCAATCGCTGGCTCGGCCGACGCGGGATCAGCCGCGGCATGGCGCGCAATCCTGTCGATCACCCGATGGGTGGTGGTCAGGGCAAGAGCAAGGGCGGCGGCGGCTGGCATCATCCGGTTTCGCCGTGGGGCAAACTGGCGAAGGGTGGCAAGACACGCCGCAAGAAGAAGTATTCGAACGCATTCATTTTGGAACGAAGGAAGAAATAAATGGGACGTTCGCTGAAAAAAGGTCCGTTCGTTGACGAGCGCTTGTTCAACAAGGTGCAGGAGATGAGCACGAGCGAGAAGAAACCGATCAAGACCTGGTCGCGTCGCTCAATGATCATCCCCGAGTTTGTCGGGCACACATTCCTGGTGCACAACGGCAAGCAGCACATTCCGGTGTTCGTCACCGAAAACATGGTCGGGCATCGCCTCGGCGAGTTTGCGCCGACTAGAACGTTCAGGGCGCACGGCGCCCATACGGAGAAGGCGGTCGCGAAGTAACGCCGCTGGGAGTGCGTCGTGCCAGAACTGCGAGCACGAACGAGAATTTGTTTGGCGGTTGTTTTGTTCTTTGGATTGATCGGGCGGTTGCAGGCGGCGGATCCACCACCGCCAGAGCTTGAAGAGTTGCGCGTGGTGTCGGAGAAACTCCGCGCCAGCAACGCTGACATGAAGCAGCAGCTTGAACAGCGTGAGGCGGTGATCCGGAAGTTGCAGGAAAGCCTTGCCATCGCGCGGACGGAAAGCGATCTGTTTCAGCAGAAATGGGCGGAAGCGCAACTGCGCGCGCAGACGTTGGGCGTGAACTTTGCCGATGCCGACGCGACGCAAGCGCAACGGCAACTGATCGAAAGCGTTCGCTCGTTGTACTTGGCCGAGGCCGAACGGCAGCGGCTGATTGGGCAACTCGAGCGATTGCTGGCCGCCGTTGAGTCGAATCGTGACGTTGCAGCCGAGGTTGAGCGGACGAAGATAGTGTTAGCTGCAGCGGAGACACAGGCGCAGGCAACGACGGCCACGGCGGCGCAATCGACGCTGGAGTCGGCCAAGGTGCTGGAGGTTAATCCGAAGCTCCAGTTGGTGATGTTGGACGTGGGGATGCTCCAGGGAGCGCGCGTGGGGATGCCATTTCTTGTCGTACGTGGCGACCGTGTGGTTGCGGAATTGAGAGTTGTGGAAGTGCGCCGACGGATTTGCGGCGCGCTGATTGAGAAAGTGGAGAAAAACGTCACGCTGGCGACTGGAGATAGTGCGCGTGTGACGAAGAGTTGAAACAATTTTATGGACGTTCGAGCAATAACGAAGTACTCGAGGATGAGTCCGGCGAAAGTGGGCGAAGTGACGCGCATGATTCAAGGTCTGAGCGCGTCGCGGGCGCTCGAAGTGTTGCGATTTGTCCCGCGCAAGTCAGCGCGCCTGGTCGAGAAGACGCTGAAATCGGCGATTGCCAACGCGACTGATCCCAACAGCCACAAGCTGGACGCGGCATCATTGCGGGTCAAGGAGGCGGTTGCCAACGAAGGCCCACGGCTCAAGCGCTGGCAACCGAAGGCGCGCGGGAGCGCTGGGCCGATCATCAAACGGACGAGCCACATTCAGATTGTGTTGACGGACGGACAATAGAATTTATGGGACAAAAAGTCAATCCAATTGGCTTTCGCGTGTCAGTAACCAAAGACTGGCTGTCGAAGTGGTACGCCAATAAAAAGGATTACGCGCCGCTGTTGCTGGAGGACATCAAAATCCGCGACATCGTCAAAAAGAAATTTCAGTCCGCCGCCGTGCCGAAGATTGCGATCGAGCGTTACGCGAACCGCGCGCGCATCACCATTCACACCGCGCGCCCCGGCATTGTGATCGGTCGCAAGGGCGCGGAGATCGATAAGCTGAAGGAAGAGCTGACGCGTCTGACGGGCAAGGAGATTTACGTCGATATCGTGGAGGTCAAGACTCCGGAAATCGACGCGCAGTTGGTGGCGGAGAATATCGCACTGCAATTGGAGCGGCGTATCAGCTTCCGCCGCGCGATGAAAAAGGCCGTGCAGACGGCGATGGATTTTGGAGCGCAGGGAATCAAAGTTGCGTGCGGTGGCCGGCTCGGCGGCTCGGAACTGGCCCGGCGCGAGAAATATCGCACGGGGAAGATCCCGCTGCACACCTTGCGCGCCGACATCGATTACGGTTTTGCCGAGGCGAACACGGTGTACGGCAAGATCGGCGTGAAGGTATGGATCTGCAAAGGGGAGAAGCAATTGAAAGGACGGCCCGTAGCAGCCGCGCCGGTTGGTCCCGCGGCCACTGCGCCCGCGCCGGCGTAATCAGCTTGGAGTTAGGAGAAGAATTCGCTTATGCCATTGATGCCAGCCAGAGTGAAGCACCGCAAAGCCCAGCGGGGCAGCCGCGCCGGAACGGCCTATCGCGGTGCGACGGTTGCCTTTGGCGAGTACGGATTGCAGGCGCTCGAGCGGGCATGGATCACGATGACGCAGATCGAGGCGTGCCGCGTGGCGCTCTCGCGCAACATGAAACGGCGCGGGAAACTGTGGATTCGCATTTTCCCGGACAAGCCGGTCACGAAGCGGCCGCCCGAAACGCGCATGGGCAAAGGCAAAGGCAATCCCGAGTTGTGGGTGGCGGTGGTGCGGCCCGGCAACGTGCTGTTTGAGATGGGTGGCGTGAGCGAGCCGCTGGCGCGCGAGTCATTGCGATTGGCGGCATCCAAGTTGCCCATTCGGACGCGGTTTTTGAAGAGACGCTAGCCGATGAAACCAAGAGAGATTCGCGAAATGACGGAAGCGGAAGCGCAGGCCAAGCTGCGTGATTTGCAGCAAGAGCTTTTTAATCTGCGCCTGCAGCAACAGACAGCGCGGCTGGAACGTCCGACCCGCATGCGCGAGGTGCGCCGCGACATTGCGCGGGTTGAAACCATTTTGAGGGAGCGCCAGTTGCAGACGGCGCAGGCGAGCAAGTAAGAGAACGGTTTGAACATGACGGAGCAAGCAACTAAAGACCCGATTCGGAAGGAACTGGTGGGCGAAGTCGTCAGCGACAAGATGGACAAAACCATCGTCGTCGAGGTTTCCCGCCGCGTTCGGCATGCGCGTTACCAAAAGGTCCTGACGAAGTACAAGAAGTTCTACGCTCACGACGAAAAGAACGAGGCGGGCGTGGGTGACAAGGTGCGGATTGTCGACTCAAGGCCATTGAGCAAGTTGAAGCGGTGGACGCTGGTGCAGGTGCTCGAAAAGGCGCGGCAGATCGAGAAAGTGGAAGCATGATTCAGATCCGGACACATCTGGACGTAGAAGCGGTACGCCCGGGTCGGGGACGTCATCAAGGCGCATATCAAGGAAGCTTCACCCGATGGTACGGTGAAAAAGGGTGAGGTGGTGACGTGTGTGGTGGTGCGAACGAAGTCTCCACTGCGACGCTCCGACGGATCGTACCTGCGTTTTGACAATAATGCGGTGGTGATCATCGACCAGCAGCTTAATCCGAAGGGCACCCGTATTTTCGGTCCGGTCGCACGCGAGCTGCGCGACAAGAATTTCACCAAGATCATTTCGCTCGCGCCCGAGGTTTTGTGACGATGAAGGGCTTGCACGTTAAAAAGAATGACATGGTTGTCGTGCTCTCGGGGGAGGACAGGGGCAAGATGGGCAGGGTGCTGGCCACGATGCCCGAAAAGCAGCGCGTGCTCGTAGAAGGAGTGAACGTCATCAAGAAGGCGTTGCGCAAGAGCCAGAACAACCCGAAGGGCGGCATCATCACGAAGGAAGCGCCGATTGCAGCGTCGAAGGTGATGTTGCAGGAGCGCTACGAAGTGCGGAAAAAGAAACGCGGCGGCGCGAGCGCAACGGTCGAGGCGAAGATTTAGCGGCTTATGGTTCAGCTTTACGAGACATACAAGAAGGACGTGGTGGAGCAGCTCATGAAGAGCGGCCGGTACACCAATCGGATGCAGGTGCCGAAGGTGGAGAAGATCGTCATCAACATGGGCATCAACTCCAACCACGAAAAGGATGTCGTCAACGAAGCGCAGCAGGAACTGGCGACGATCAGCGGCCAGAAGCCGATTGTGACGCGCGCCAAGACGAGCATTTCGAATTTCAAGGTGCGCCAAGGAATGCCCGTCGGCGTGAAAGTGACGCTACGCGGTGCGCGGATGTATGAATTCATGGAGCGGTTTTTCAACGCAGCGCTGCCGTGCATTCGCGACTTCCGTGGCGTCAATCCGCGTGGATTCGATGGCCGCGGCAGTTACACTATGGGCGTGCGCGACCAGACAATTTTCCCCGAGGTCGAGTTGGACAAGATCAAGCACAACCTCGGCATGGATGTGACGATTGTGACGTCGGCGAACACCGATGCCGAGGCGAAGGAGTTGCTGAAACTGCTCGGCATGCCGTTCAGTAGTTAGAAGGACATGAGGCTATGGCAAAGTTAACATGGGAAATCAAAGCAGAGCGGCCCGCGAAGTTTTCGACGCGGAAGTACAACCGCTGCAAAAACTGTGGACGCCGGCGCGCGTTTATCCGTCGGTTTCAAATCTGCCGTATCTGCTTCCGTGAGCTGGCCAGCCAGGGCAAGATCCCCGGTGTGGTGAAGGCGAGTTGGTAATTTCATGAACGTGACCGATCCCATTGCAGATATGTTGACGCGCATCCGCAACGCCAACCGCGCGGGCAAGGCGGAAACGGATATGCCGCACTCACGGTTGAAGGCGGAAGTCGCGAAGGTGCTGAAGCAAAACGGGTACATCGCCGATTTCTATGCGGAGAAGAAGGAGGACGGCAAACAGGTCTTGAAGATCCAGTTGAAAATGATCGGCAAAGAGCGGGCGATTGTCGGCATCAAGCGCGTGAGTAAACCCGGCCTGCGCCGCTACGTTCCCGCGAAGGAAATTCCGCGCGTCCTCGGAGGCATGGGCATTTCGATTCTGACGACGTCTCGCGGCGTGATGACCGGCCACGAGGCCAAGAAAGCCAACGTCGGCGGAGAAATTTTGGCGTACGTGTGGTGAGCCATGTCGCGCATCGGAAAAAAACCAGTTGAGATTCCACCGAAGACGAAGGTGGAAGTTAAAGGCCAGTCAGTTGTCGTCGAAGGACCGAAAGGCAAACTGGATTGGACCGTTCCGTCGCCAATCAAAGTCGAGGTGAAGGATGGAAAGATCGTCGCCACGACCTCGCAACTGGATCGCATGGGCAAGTCGCGTTGGGGGCTGACGCGCAGTCTGATCGCCAACATGGTCAAGGGCGTCAACGAGGGCTACTCGAAGCAGTTGCTCGTCGAAGGCGTCGGATTCCGTGCCGCGGTGCAGGGACAAAACTTGCAGATGTCCCTTGGTTACTCGCACCCGGTTGTGTTTCAGATTCCAAAGAACATTAAGATTTCGGTAGCCGACACAGCGGATAAGAGGCCGCAGATTACCATTGAAGGTGCCGACAAGCAGATGGTCGGAGAAGTTGCGGCGCGGATTCGGCGGTTCTATCCGCCCGAACCGTACAAGGGCAAAGGCATTCGTTATGTCAACGAGCAGGTCCGCCGTAAGGCTGGCAAGACCGTTAGTACCGCGGGCTAATTGAGCGATGCGACCGATTACACGAATTAGATTGAGAGAACGGCGGCACTTGCGGCTGCGACAGAAAGTTCATGGCACGGCGGAACGTCCGCGCATGAGCGTTTGTTTCACGGGCAGGCACATCTACGTGCAGTTCATCGACGATGCGCTGGGCCGTACGCTCGTCTCGGTGAGCACGATTGCCCCCGAGGCCAAGGGGACAAGAGCCAATCTGGGCGGCGCAAAAAAGATCGGTACGCTGGCCGCCCAAAAGGCGAAAGAGAAAAACATTTCCGAAATCGTGTTTGATCGAGGCGGTTTCAGGTATCATGGTCGAGTCAAGGCGCTGGCCGATGCGGCCCGCGAAGCGGGGTTGAAATTTTAACTATGCCACCAGAAAAGAAACCGAAGATTGCCAAACCAGTTTTGCCCAAGAACAAAGAAACATCTTCCGTCGTTGCGGCGGAGGAACTGGGGATCGAACTTGAGCGCGAGGGCGAACTGGTTGAGAAGGTAGTTTACGTGAACCGCAGCGCCAAGGTTGTGAAGGGCGGTCGCCGCTTCCATTTCAGCGCGCTCGTTGTGGCGGGCGACCGGCGCGGCAAAGTGGGCTACGGCTTCGGGAAGGCAAACGAAGTGGCCGATGCGATTCGCAAAGGTACGGAGAAGGCCAAGAAGTCGATGATCCCGATCAACTTGAGGGGCAACACGATTCCTCACGAAGTCGTGGGCCAATTCGGCGGTGGTCGAGTGCTGTTGCGCCCCGCCTCGCCGGGTACGGGAGTTATCGCAGGCGGCTGCGTGCGCGCTGTCATTGATGCGGCCGGGATTCGTGACGTGCTGAGCAAATCGCTCGGGTCAAGCAATGCCGTCAACGTGGTCAAAGCGACACTGGACGCACTGACACACTTGCGCCTGAAGGCCGAGATTTTCCGGGTGCGTGGATTGACACGGCCCGTGGTGACAGGAGCGAGATAAGATGACAATGCGCCTGCACAATTTGAAACCGCGACCGGGAGCGAAGCATCGCACGAAGCGGCTCGGCATCGGTGAGAGTTCCGGTCACGGCAAGACGAGCGGTCGCGGTGGCAAAGGTCAGACGGCGCGCTCGGGCGGCACGATTCGCCTGGGGTTCGAAGGCGGCCAGATGCCGTTGCTGCGGCGCATTCCAAAGCGCGGGTTTAATAATCGCGCCTTCCGCACTAGGTTTGCCATCGTCAATGTTGAAGATCTAAACGTATTCGAGGACGGCGCGACCGTCACGGCCGAGACTCTGCGCGAGAGGGGCATGTTGAAGAAGCTGTTGGACGGCGTCAAGATCCTCGGCAACGGCGAGCTCAAAAAGAAGCTGATGGTCAAAGCTCATGAGTTCAGCGCCGCGGCGCGCGAACGGATAGCAAAAGCCGGCGGGCAGTGTGAAGAACTGCCGCTCCCCGGCATCCATCACAAGGAAGCGGGAGCGCCTGCTACGAAGCAGTAGCCTGCTCTCATTGACCAATGTTCTCGGCCTTCATCAACAGTTGGAAGATACCCGAACTTCGCAAACGCATTCTTTTCACGTTGGGGATCGTGGCGTTGGCGCGGCTCGGCTCCTACATCCCATGTCCCGGCGTAGATGCAACGGAGTTGAACCTGTGGATCGACAAGCAAATGGGCTTGGTGGGTGGCGGCGCAGTCGGGCTGGCGATCATGCTGACCGGCGGCGGACTTTCGCGGGGGGCCGTGTTTGCGTTGGGCATCATGCCGTACATCAGCGCCACGATCATCATGCAGTTGCTGACGGCGGTTGTGCCTTCACTTGAGCGATTGAGACAAGAAGGCCAATCGGGATACACCAAGATCATTCAATACGGGCGCTACATGACGGTGTTGATCTGCGTGATTCAGGGGTTCTTCGCGGCCAAGGCATTTGAGCACCCTTCCGGTATTCTGTTTCCCGGATTTACGGGCACGCTGGTTCAGAATCCTGGAATCCGCTTCGAGATTCTCACGGTCATTACCATGACCAGCGGCGGCATTCTCCTGATGTGGCTCGGCGAACAAATCACTCAGCACGGCATTGGCAACGGTGTGTCGTTGATCATTACGATCGGCATTGTCGATCGTCTTCCGAGCGCAATCGCGCAGGCATGGGCGCTGTTCTTTCCCGGGCCGGGAGGACAGAGCCAGTTCAACATCCTGCACGCGATTTTGCTGATCGTGATGGCGGTGGCGGTCACGGCAGGTGTGGTCGCGGTAACCGAGGCTCAGAGAAAGATTCCGGTTCAGTACGCCAAACGGATGGTCGGACGCAAGATGCTCGGAGGTGGGCAAACGTTCATGCCGTTGCGAGTGAACTATTCAGGCGTGATGCCGATCATCTTTGCACAGGCGATTTTGTTTTTTCCGCAGAAATTCTTCTCTATGTCGCACATGGCAACCCTCCAGAAGCTGGCGCGTGCGCTCACGGAAGGCGAAGTATTGTACCTGACGCTCTACGGCTTGATGATTTTGTTTTTCTCCTACTTCTGGGTGGCGACCCAATTTAATCCCCTGCAAATTGCTGACGATTTGAAAAAGTACGGCGGTTACGTGCCGGGGATACGCCCGGGCAGGCCCACCGCTGAGTTTCTGGATCATACGATGACGCGCATCACGCTGGCCGGAGCAGTCTTTCTAACAATTATCGCGGTGATCCCGTACGTCTTGTCGCATAACTTTCGGTTGCCGTACCTGACTGCGAGTTTTTTCGGCGGAACAAGCTTGCTGATCACCGTCGGTGTGATGCTCGATACGATGCGGCAGGTCGAGTCTCACCTGATCATGCGGCATTACGATGGGTTTTTGCGCAAGGGCAGATTGCGCGGTCGCCGCTAAATCTGGCGGATCTGGCTGCTGATCGGAGGATTGGCCGAGTGGTTCTTTGACAGAGGGCGGTGCATCCTTGGTGACATGCCGAAAAGGGGTAGGTTGAGAAGCGGAGCTTGAAGCTTGCAGTGTTTCTCGCCATGATAAAGTTGGTTCAGATGTGATTCCGATTAAATCGACAAAAGAGATTGAGGGAATGCGGAATGCTTGTGCCGCAGCAGCCCGGATTCTGAGTGCTGTAGCGGCCCTGGTACAGCCAGGCCGTACGACGGGCGAACTGGACGAGGCTGCGGGCGAGTTGATTAAGAATTGCGGCGGGAAAAGCCCCTTCCTCGGGTACAAGGGATACCCGGGACACATTTGTGTGTCCGTGAACGAAGAAATCGTGCACGGGATTCCCGGCAAGCGTCGTGTGCAGTACGGCGACAT
>JBEKFI010000024.1:0-29776 GCA_050013395.1 Verrucomicrobiia bacterium
AGTCCCGTAGCCTTCCAAGCCGGAGAGTTTCGGCGACGTGTACGCAGTTCGGCGTCAGCTGACGGCTGAAAGCTGACAGCTACTTCACTTTTTTCGCGTCGCCCCAGAGTTGTTCGAGGCCGTAGTGCTCCCGCAAAGCGGGATGGAAAATGTGCAGCATCACGTCGTTGTAATCCATCACGATCCAGCGGCTGGGCGGATAACCGTCGCGGTGATGCGGGCGCACGCCCGACTCGCGGAGCCGCCGCGCGATCTCGTCGGAAATGGCTTTCAAGTGCGGCTCGGAGTTGCCCGAGCAGATGATAAGATAGTCGGCCACTGAGGAAATCTTCCGCACGTCGAGAATCACGACGTCTTCAGCCTTCTTATCGAGGGCGATCTCGCGGCAGAGTTTGGCCAGTTTGCGGGCGTCGATGTGAGTTAGCCTCCTTTAGCAATATAGTTTGTGGCGGTTAATGTACTGAAGCACGGCATCAGGCACAAGATAACGTATCGACTCGCCCCGCGCAACCCGCGCGCGAATGTCGCGCGACGCGATGTCGCACGCGTGCCCCCTCAACACGTGCTGGCGCAGTCGCCGACGCGTCGCCGCGTCCAGCTTCGGATCGACCACGGGCCGCAACGCAAACCCGGGACGCGCAACCGTTACGAACGTGCACAATCGCACGAGCCGCTCGACTTCCCGCCAGCGGTGCAGTTCGCGCAGCGAATCGGCACCGATGATGAAGTAAAATTGCGCCTGCGGATCGCGCCGGCGCAATGAGGTGAGCGTGTCCACACTGTACGACGTACCGCTGCGGCGCAGCTCGATATCGTCCACCTCAAACCGCGCGTTGCCGCGGATCGCCAGCCGCACCATTGTCAGTCGCTGCGCCGCCGTCGCGTTGCCCTCGTACTTCTTGTGCGGCGGCGTGGCCGATGGGATGAACTTCACGCGATCGAGCCCGAACTGCTCCATCGCATCCTGCGCGATGAGCAAGTGGCCGAGATGAATCGGATTAAACGTGCCGCCGAGAATTCCAATCTGTCTCCGCTTCCTCGCCATGTTTAGGTAGATTCTAATCAGGACTGCGCGGGTTCTCAAACCTTTTCCTTGGAGCGCCAGCGCCAGGGTCAGGGCGCATCTGGGCACCACAACCGGCGTGGCCCATGGCCGATAGGGTGGTTGTAGCCCCGAAGGCTTTCGGGGCAAGTCGTACCTCATCGGCCATCGCAAAAGACCGCGAGCAGGCTCGCGGCTACAATCCGGTGGCGGTAATGAGATCCCCCTACACACACGCAGCGAGTTTTGGTTGGACAAATCTGTGTACGCTTCCGAAACTGAATCACGATATGGCTCTGTGTGAGAAGGTAGTCATCGCGCCTGACTGGCAAGAGTTGCTGCACAGGCACGGGCTGGATAGCATGGATACGCTTTACGCGCTGCACGAGGGTACTGTTCTGAAAGCAGGTAAGGCTACTGAGTTGTGCCGCGTGGAGTTCAACGACGCAGGTGTGGCGCGCACGCTTTACATCAAGAAGTACTGGTATCCGACGTCTCGTTTGCGCTGGAGCGGCTTCTATCGCGGCACGTTCTTGGGAATCTCGAAGGTGCGGCGCGAATTCGAGAACCTGGCACGGCTGCGTCAATGGGGCTTGGACGCGCCGGCAGCCGTTGCCTATGGCGAAGAGCGGCGAGAGCGCTGGTTGCATCGGTCGTTCCTCATCAGTGAAGGCGTGCCCGAGCCGCTTTCGCTCGATTTGTTCATTCGCGACTACCTGCCAAGCTCGGCGGACAATGAACGACGGCGATTGCGCAGGGAAATAATCGAGCGATTGGCGGATTACACGCGGAGAATGCACGAACACCAATTCGTTCACCACGATTGCTTCTGGCGCAATATTCTATTGAGCGGCGGCGCGCTGACTCACTTTTTTCTGATCGACTCGCACAAAGGCCGCTGCTGGAAACGTTGGATGGAAACACGCAGCCGCGCGAAGGACCTGGCCACGCTGGACGCGCCCGCGCCAAGATTCTTTCGTCGGACGGAACGGCTGCGCTTCTTCCTGCGCTATCGCGGCCACGCCAGGCTGACCAACGAAGACAAAGAACTCATTGACCTCGTCCTGCGGGTGGCTGAACCGATGCGCGCGACGCAATTGCGCCGTGTCGCTAACGCTCGTCCGCAACGGGAGCCGGCGCAAGCCTGACGCGAAGATGCAACGGAAACCTCCTTCGTTCTGGAAACGCTGCCGTTACCGGCTCGAAGCGGCAGCTTTGGAGTCGCTGGCCGCCGTCCTTCCCTTGCTATCGCGCAAGGCGTTGCTGCGGGTCGCCAACACACTCGGCCGGTTGGCCTGTCTCATCCTACACAAGGAGCGGCGCATCGCGCTGACGAATCTTGACATCGCGTTCGGCCCAAGCAAGTCAACCGAAGAAAAGAAACGCATCGCGTTGTCTTCGTTCCAGAACTTCGCGCGTAGTTTTCTCGGATTGTTTTGGGCGCAGCGGTTGGACGATGCGGCTTTGGAACAGTGGGTGGAGGTGGATGAGGAAAGTGTGCGGCGCGCCCGCGAAATCCTGGCCCGCGGCAAAGGCATTGTCTTTCTCGCGCTCCATTACGGCGAGTGGGAACTGCTCGGATTGGCGACTGGCTGGCTGGGATTTCCGTTGACGGTGGTCGCCGAGCAGACGCGCAATCCGCATCTGGAACGCATCTTCAGCCGCCTGCGCGGTCACACAGGCAACCGCTCCATCCTGCAGCGATTCGCCGTGACCAAATTGTTCAAGGCGCTTAAGCGCGGCGAATGCGTGGCCCTGCTGATCGACCTGAACGCGCCGCAGGGGCGCGGCGGCGTCTGGCTGGACTTTTTCGGCCTGCCCGTGTTCAGCAACTCCTCGGCAGCGGGCTTGGCGCTGCGCTCCGGCGCGGCCATCGTGGGCACCGTGGCGCATCCGCTGCCCGACGGACGAGTCCGGATCGTGTACGGGCCGGAAATCACCTGCTTGCCCACGGGCGATGATGAAGCTGACATCCGGGCGATCAGTCACCGCTGCCTCGGTTTTTGTGAAGAGATCATCCGCCAGCGACCGGAGTTCTGGCTGTGGTTGTACAGGCGATGGAAGTTTCGACCGTCACCGGAGCAAGGCGGTTTCCCGGATTACTCCATCTACTTCCAGAGGCCGCGGCTGCCACGCGCGCACAGCAGCAACCCTCCCCACAGCACCATCGTTCCCCAACAAAGGGGGCCATAAACCTGCAGCGCGCGGCTTCCCGCCGAACTGAGCGCCAGTACGCCGAAGCCGACCAACGTGATCACTGCCACGCGCCGCGTGGACACATCCTGCTCCAAGATCGCCATCCATGTCACGGCGGCCACGGGCAGCATGAGCAGCATGAAATAATGCGACCAGGACACCGGGGACATCAGCAGCGCCCAAACGATGACGGTGGACAACATGAGTAATTGGCTTCTCTCGCGAACCCGCAGGGCGACCGCGATCATGGCCGCAACCATCGCCAATCCGATGACGACAGCGAACCAGCGTGCGCTGAAACTCCCTGTGATCCTCTTCAACACCGCCTGTAGCGACTGATTGCGAACCAAATCGGGGCTGATCAATTCACCGAAGCGCGGATCCTCCGTGTGTTGCTGCTCGAACGAGGGCCGACTCAGGATGCTGCCCCACTCTTGCAGATATTTCATGTTGGTGTTCCAACCCAGCGCGGCCGCCGGCACCACCACCGCGCCCAGCACGACCGCGAGCAGTGTGGCCAGCACAAAACGCCACCGCTTTCGCCAGACAAAGTAGGGAACCAGAAGTACGGGAAAAATCTTCATCAAGATTGCCCCCGCCAAAAAGCTGCCGCCCAGCCAGTCACCCCCGCGCCACTGGCAGTACAAGCCCGCCATCACCAGGGCGAATAACAGAGGCGTCATCTGTCCCCGCGCCAGCGCCGACATCAACGGCCAGATCAACAGAGCGGGCGGGATCACGTACAGCCAAAACGGTTCGCCCGTGGTGCCACTGTCCTGCTGCACCATGCGGACACAGAAAACGATGGCGGCAATCACCATCGCCACGGAGAGCACATACCAGATCAGCACGGCCCAGAACAGCGGCATCACCGCGAACGGCACGAACAGCAGGCCGAACACGGGCGCATTATTATAATGCCAGCCGCGCAGGTTCTCAGCCTCGTAAATGTCCTTCCCGTCGAGAATCGCCTGCCCCACCGCCGTGTAAATAGTAAAGTCAGTCCGATGCACGCGCGATCCCCACGTCTTACCGCCAAACGAATACGGACCAGCGCGGTACACGGTGCTGATGCCCAGCCCAACGATCCATACCACCGCAGCCAGGCACGCGACTCGCCTAGCCCAAGGCGGCACAGACCTGACAGATCCGGAAAAACACATGCGAACAGAGTACAAGAGAACTATCTGCGGTGTCCAGCCGTGAGAGAAAACGGTCTTTTGACCCAGCAGGTTGTTGAAACAATCGCCTTTGCTTTGAACTCAACGCGGGCGTGATGGTCTATTTGCTAATGCGTGGACAAATTCAATCGCAACCGGAGTTCTATGCGCTGATCAATGTCGGGACTTGACGAATAATTCGACCGAGAAGCGGGCTACTCTCGCCCCTACACATTAATGACCGGCGGTAGGAGAGGCATCTGGCGGATTGCGTAGCTGATTCCACGCGGACCTGCGCGAATCCACCACCACCACCGGCCGTTGCACGATGTCCTTATAGGTGCGGGCAAGATAGAGGGAAATCATAGCTGTGGAGAACACGAGCCATAGAAAATCCAGCGCCACCATCCATTGAAACCGATCAATTGCCAGCAATATAACGTTGGAGATAGCGAGAAGCGGAAACATGTACAGCGACAGACGCAATGGAAACGTCGAAGAACTGAGAATGGCCGCAAGTGCAAACCGGATGACCCGTCCCAGACTGAAATGCGTCTTGCCTACGGTCCTGCGCTGGCGCTCGTAGGAGATGCCCTTGCGTCGAAAGCCGGCGTAGGCGACTTCGCTCCGAACGAATGGAAGCGTTGAACGGTTGGCCGTGACAGCGTCACGCACGGCGGCCGAGATCAGATAAAAATTTCCCATGTCCAGGATGGTCTCGCTGTCAGCCAGAAAGTAATTCAAACGGTAGAACGCCTTGCGGGCCCAGTGCATTCCGGCAAACTCCCTACGGCGGTCGCGTTTGCCGTACACGACGTCGTAGCCATTCTGCCATTCCCTCACAAAATCTGGAATCAACTCGGGAGGGTCTTCACAATCCACGTCGATTTGAACGATCGCGTCGCCGCAGGCGTAGCGCAGACCCGTGGCAACGCTGGCCTCATATCCAAAGTTCCGCGAGAATGTGAGGATTTGAACGCTGGGGTCATGCTCGCGCAACTTCAAAACGGTCTCGAGCGTACCGTCGGTGGAACAATTGTTTGTGAACAGCAGTTCAAAGTCGTACTGATCGCGCAATGGCGCCAACGCCACACGGAGTCGCTGGTAAAAGATGGCGATGGCTTGCTCTTCATTGAGGACGGGGCTGACGATTGAGATCAGCGGACGCGAGCTCATGGAGTCACCGAACGCCTCTGAAGGCGATCTGCAAAGAACCCGGCAAAAGCCTCCAACATGTAGCCGATCATTTCATCCGTCAGCCCGGGATACACCCCAACCCAAAACGTGTTGTTCATGACGATGTCGGCGTTGTTCAAATCGCCCACCGTACGATAAGAAATGCCGCGATACGCCGGCTGACGGACGAGGTTGCCGCCGAACAGCAACCGGGTTGCGATCCTGTAATCTTCAAGATGGCGGACCAACTCGCTTCGGCCGAACGGCGCGTCCGGCCGCACAGTGACGGCGAAGCCAAACCAACTCGGTTCTGAGTGTTGTGTGGCCCGTGGCAGGATCAAGAATTCCTCGAACGGTTTAAGCCCATCGGCGAGCTTTTGCCAGTTCCGTCGTCGGGCCGCGATAAAAGCGGGCAGTTTCTTGAGTTGTGCGAGACCGACGGCCGCCTGCATATCCGTTGCCTTTAAATTGTACCCAACGTGCGAGTAAATGTATTTGTGATCGTAGCCAAGCGGCAGATCGCCGAGTTGCCACTCGAAGCGCGTCCCACAAGTGTTCTCTTTACCAGGTGCACACCAGCAATCCCGTCCCCAATCTCGGAAGGACTCCACACACGTCTTCAGTGCGGGCCGATTGGTAATCACGCAGCCGCCTTCACCCATGGTGATGTGGTGGGCCGGGTAAAAGCTGACTGTGGCGAGATCGCCAAACGTGCCGGTCAATCGATCCCCGTAGCGCGAGCCAAGCGCGTCGCAGTTGTCTTCTACGACCCAAAGATTATGACGCTCCGCCACCGACATCACGGCCGCAACATCGAATGGGTTGCCCAATGTGTGTGCTGTCATGATCGCGCGCGTGCGGGGCGTGACCGCCTCTTCCAGATAGCGCACATCCAAATTGTATGTGCTGAGGTCAACGTCCAAGAAGACAGGTACCAAACGGTTCTGCACGATTGGGTTGACCGTCGTGGAAAAACCCGTGGCGGAAGTAATCACTTCATCCCCCGGTTGCAGTTGCCGATCCTTGAGCTTCGGCGAAGTCAATGCGGACAACGCAAGCAAGTTCGCCGACGAACCCGAATTGCATAGCATGGCGCAGCATACACCAAAAAACGCGGCAAACTCGTGCTCGAACTGTGCTGCGTATCGGCCCGACGTGAGCCAAAAGTCAAGGGAGGCATCGACCAAATGCACGACTTCCTCTGCATCAAACACGCGGCCGGCATACGGAATCACTGTTCTGCCGGGCACGAAGGGCTGGTCCGGCCAGTTGGCTTCGCAATATTTCCTGACGAGCGCCAGCACTTGAGCGCGCAACTCCTCAGTGCTCATGCCATCTCCTCCTTGTCCCTAGCCATGGTTCTCAAGCCCTCGCGATAGCCCAACAGACCCATCTGCAATTTCGCTTCAACCTTATCGATCAGCATACCAGCATTTAAGGGCCGCGGCGCGATTTGGCTCAGCTCTCGCGTTGTGACTGGCTGAATCAGGTTCTCGCTCAAACCAAACACGCGGGCTGCCTCTCGCGCAAACTCGTAGCGGCTGACCCGCTCGTGACCAACCACATGATACGCCCCTTGCGCTTCGGAAGCCACCAACCCCAACACGGCCTCAACGAGATTCGGCGCATATGTGGGGCTGCCCACTTGATCGACCGGTGCTTTCAGTTCTTGCCCCTTCTTCAACGTGTCCAGCAAACGGCAAACGAAGTTCTTCCGCTGCCGTTCCCAACCATAGACGACCGTCGTTCTAACGATAACGTAATCTCGCATGTACAACGAAATATGATGCTCGGCGATCAGCTTTTGCCGTCCGTATTCGCAAATGGGGTTCAGAGTGTCCTCCTCACGGTACGGTCCGGACTTTCCGTCAAAAACGTAATCCGTGGAGAAGTACACGAGTTTGGCACCGGCTCGATTCGCAGCCTGGACCACGTTGCGAGTCCCCGTCACGTTGGTGGCGTACCCTTCTTTGGGATGCAACTCGCAATAGTCGGCATTTCCAAGCGCGGCAGCCAAATAAACAGTCGAAGGTCGCAACTCGGCCACGAGCGAACCGACTTGGCTGGGGTCCCGAATATCCAGTTGCCGCGCGCCGGGCACAGCATGACTGTGATAAGTTCCCACAGCATCAAAACCCGAGAGCG
This sequence comes from Verrucomicrobiia bacterium, assembly GCA_050013395.1. Taxonomy (GTDB): domain Bacteria; phylum Verrucomicrobiota; class Verrucomicrobiia; order Palsa-1439; family Palsa-1439; genus JBEKZD01. The sequence continues at coordinate 7,720 of JBEKFI010000024.1, forward strand.
TTACGCTCCGAAGTAGTTGCCCTCCGATCAATCCCGACGCCCCAATGACCAAGTGCGTATCCATTTCGCGGCCGATGGCACCTTCAGACTGCAGCAAGGAATGCCCTGTACCACGCTATTGTCCGCTGCAGACCCTCACCCAACGTGAACAGCGGTTTCCACTGTAGGACCTCCTTGGCTTTGGCCGCGCTGAGGTACTGCACCCGAATCTCGTTGATGGCTTCGTTGCGAACCTCTGGCTCGATCGTTGACTCCATCAGCGCGAGAATACGCTTCACCAAATCGAGCACTGTGACCTGAACCTCGTTAGAGAAATTGAAGCTGTGGCCGCGAAGCTGAGGGTTGGAGGCCAAACGTTCTGCCAGCAACATGTACGCAGCCGCACCATCCTCCACATAGAAATAATCCCGCACATACTGGCCATCGGACCGGATCACCGGCTGCTCGCCGCGCAACACAGAACGGATTGTGCCGGGCACGATACGATTCCAATTCAGATCGCCCCCACCATAGAAATTCCCACAGCGCGTAATGCACACGGGCGACCCATACGTGGCGGCGTAAGCTTGACCAATCAGATCGCTACAGGACTTGCTCACGTCGTAAGGATGACGGCCTTGCAGAGGCATGGTCTCGTTGTAAGGCAGGACACTCTGGTCGCCATACGCTTTGTCAGAAGACGCGAGAATGATCTGCTTCACGACAGGGCTACGCCGACAAGCCTCCAATACTGTCCACGTACCCCCAACATTCGATTCGAATGTCGAGACAGGATTTCGGTTGGCGATCGTGACGATGGTTTGTGCTGCAAGGTGCATAACGGTATCGATCTCGTATTCACCCAAAACTCGCTCCACCAACTCTTGGTCGCGCACATCACCACGCACAATCTTGACCCGCTGCATCAACTCTCCACTCAACTGACTTTGCGGCACCCAATCGCGCACTAGGCAAACCACATCGGCCCCCGCATCGACCAGCCTGCGCACCAGCCAGCCCCCCAGCAACCCGCTGGCACCGGTGACAAACGTGGGGCGGTCGATCCAGAACTTGTTCACGGCCACACTTTCCATGGGGCTTGACCGCTGGACCAGAGAGACTCCAGCAAGCGCATATCTCGCAACGTATCCATGCACTGCCAAAACCCATCGTGCCGATATGCAACAAGTTGACATTTGCGGGCCAGCTGTTCCAGAGGCTCGCGCTCGAACACCGTCGCATCTCCAGTGATGCAGTCGAGCACTTCCGGTTCCAGAACAAAGAACCCCCCGTTGATCCAACCCTCACCGATCTGCGGTTTTTCCGTGAATTCCCTGACAAGATCACCCTCGAACACCAGCCCGCCAAACCGTGCCGGCGGACGGACAGCCGTGATCGTGGCCAACTTGCCGTGGCTGCGGTGAAACTCGAGTAGCTGGCGCAGGTTAACATTCGACACCCCGTCGCCGTAAGTCATCATGAAGGTGTTATTCCCAATAGCGCCGGCCAATCGCTTGAGGCGCCCACCGGTCTGGGTCTGGATACCCGTGTCGATCAGTTCCACTGTCCAGTCTTCGCGCGCCTCGTCATGTGCCATCGCCTGACCTTTCCCGAGGTACACCGTCAAGCCGCCGCTGAGGTGGTAGTATTCCAAAAAGAAATGCTTGACGATCTCCCCCTTGTACCCCAATGCCAACAGGTGCTCATTGAAGCCGTAGTGCGCGTAGTGCTTTTGGATATGCCAGAGAATGGGGCGACCACCGATTTCCACCATAGGCTTGGGCTTGAATTCAGTTTCTTCGGCGAGGCGTGTCCCAAGACCGCCGCATAAGATCACAACTTTCATCCGACCGACAAATAACACATTCGCGGATCACGAGTCAATACCACCGGGTGGCCGCAGCCGAAAGATGAATTGAATCCTATGAAAATTTTGTTGAAACTCTTCTGGCATGAATGCCCTGCAAGTCAACTTGGACTGTGTATCAGTTTGATTGTCTTCCCTCTCTAGAATACCATTCACGGCGTATGTTTCCCAAGAAACACATCCTCCGCGGCATCGGCGCGATTGTGACGGTCGTCGCGCTGTGGTTCATCATTGACCGTCTGAATTACGCTTATCGTCAGAGGTGGCACTTTGTGGCCGACATGCAGGACCTGCCGGCGGCGGACCGCTCGCGCTGGCCCCGGTCACCGGCACCCTGGACCAACGAAACGGTTGAAGTCGAGGTTGCCACACCCAACGGGCTGAAACGGGCGCCGATCACCTACTTCATCAATTCGCTGGGGATGAAAATGGTGCGAATCGAGCCGGGCAGTTTCCGCATGGGTCTGCCTGATTCCCTGGCGCGAGACGCCGAACCGGGGCTGCCCCCGACCCTGGATCAATTCACCACGGGTCAATTGTGGCTGACGGGCCACGATCTCCGCGCCAAGTTCAACGCCCGACTGCACCAGGGAAAGTTCACCGAGCACGACGTGCGTTTGACCCGGGGTTATTATCTCGCTGCGTTCGAACTGACCAACAATCAGTACGAGCTATTCGATCCCTGGCACGCTGGTCATCGCGCCCCCTACCAGTGTGGCTCTGCCTACGGCAACCACCCGGCCGAGCCGATCCGCTGGAGGAGGGCACAGGAATTCTGCCGCTGGCTCTCCGCAAAGGAAGGACGACCGTATCGGCTGCCGACCGAGGCCGAGTGGGAGTACGCCTGCCGCGCCGGCACCACGAACCGCCTCTACTGGGGCGACAATGTTTTTGACCGCACCAAGGCCAACCTCGCGGGTGCTGGCCGACGAAAGGACCGAGACCGGCACGTCGGGTGGAGCGACGACCGGTACGAATTCACTGCTCCCGTCGGCTCCTACCCGGCGAATCCGTGGGGGCTGTACGACATGATCGGCAATTCGCGGGAATGGGTGCTTGATTGGTTTTCCTGGTTCACGAACGAGCCGGCCGTAGATCCCCGAGGGCCGCTCACCGGCCATTGCCGCGTGGACATGGGCGGCGGCTGGAATACGACCCTGAGCCGGTTAGACTGTGCCTTCCGCGACGGCGAATCTCCGCACGATGTCAAGGATATCCGTGGATTTCGTGTCGCCTGCGAGATCGAGTAACCATGGCAACAGAACCAGTTTCCTATGCTGCCAGGACCAAGTACGACGAGCGGCAGGCGCGCAAGTACCAGAGTCGCAAATCATCGAAGCACCGTGCGGAGATGCGGCTGATTGATCGCGCGTTCGCGCTGATTCCCAACCCGACGACCAGACCGATGGCCAAAACCAAGACGCCCGCTGTGAGCAGCCGATGCACCGTCTTATCTCAAGAACACCGCCAAGTCCTTCGCGACAATCAGCATCATTTGTTTGAACTTATTCTGGGTTTCCTTGTCGTCGACCAGTTTGTAGTCGCGGGCCGTCCGCACCTCCACGAAGCGGACCTTACTCGAACTGACCGGCACGACGGCGCGTTCGTCAACCGTCACAATCGCGCCGTTGCTCCAGTCGGAGCTAAACACGAAACTGCGCGGTTCGGTCGAGAGGATGTAACGACCGTGACTGTACGTCGCAGGAGGGCTGGTGCAGCCGAGCAGCGTCAGGATGGTGGGGACAAAGTCCAGGTGACTGGTCATGTTGGTGACGGTTTGCGGCGCGACGCCGGGAATCTTCATGACCAGCGCTGACTTGATCTGGTAGTCGTCGAAGGCGGAATTGTGGGAGAAATAGCCGTTCTCCGCGAACTCCTCGCCGTGATCGCCAGCGATGATGAGGATCGTGTTGTCGAACATGCCGTGCTGTTTCAAGTCGTCGATCACCTGTTGAACGAGGGCGTCCTCGTAATAGAGCGCGTTCTTGTAGCGGTTCTTCAATCCCTGAACCTTGGACGGCGTCAGCCCGCTCATGTAGTTGACTTCGGGGCCTGTCACCGGTCCGAACTTCTCGAATTCCTTGGGGTACTGGTAGAACGGGTGCGAGGAGTTGAAGAACACGAAACCGAAAAACGGTTGCGTGGCGGGCGTGCGATCCAGAAACTGATGGAACTGGTCGATTAAGACGCGGTCGCGTTTCCAGCTTTCGGGTTCCGCGTGCTCATCGAGGATGCTTTCGGGGATTTTGATGAAGGCGGTCTTCCGAAATTCGGGGAACGTCAGGCGCGTCGAGGACAGGATGAGAAACCGGTAATCGCGTTCGCGCAGCGCGTCGATAAGCACCGGTCCCTGCCGCGCTGCCAGAAACGGGTGCCAGAGGCTCCCGTACAATCCGTACAGCATGCTGAACAGGCCAAATCGCGTGCCGTTGCCGCCCGAGAAGTGGTTCACGAACCTGATGTTCTGCTGCGCGAACTCGTCCAGATGCGGTGTGACCTCCGGGGTCAACATGTCCCAGCGGAACGCCTCCACCGCCAGCAGCACGACGTTGTAGCGCGGACTGTTAGGGCTGAAAGTGAGCGGCGCCAGCGGGTACTTCAAAGATTTGCCCGTTTCGGAAAGCGCGACTTCCTTCTCGCGGTTCAATCGGTAGCCGAACCATTTCTCTGCCAGATGCTTGACGGTGATCCTGCCGTACAAGGGGTAGAAACGGGCCAGCGACAGGACCGGCGCTCTGTTTGTCAGGTCTGCGTACGCATATAGCCCCTTGTCCGCCAGCACCACCAGCAACAAGCCCAACACCACGGGCCATATCTCAAACCGCAGCCACGAGAACGACTTGCCTTTGTAGATGACCTTGCCGGCAAGCACCATCTCGCCGCCAATGACCAACAGGCCCACGACCAGATACGTCGCCCATGTGGCCATCCCCAAACGCAGCGAGTCCGACGCACCTTCCGTGGTCAGGAAATTGATCACCAATGCGTTGATGTGGAACTTGAAAAATGAAAACACCCGCACGTCCGTGATCAGAAAAAGCTGGAGCGCGGCCGCCAGCAAGAACGAAAGCCCGGCCACGATGATCCGCAGAACCGGCGCCATCGCCAGCACGAACGGCACGACCAGACACACCGCATTCAAGCAAATTGCGGTGGAAAGAAACATCACCAGATTGCCGGCCACCCACGGTCTTGCCTCCGCCACCCCGCGCCAGAACAGCGGCGCAGTGATGACCCCTGACACCAACATGTTCACCACCGCAAACAGCAGCACTTGTCGGGGAAGCGAATTCTTGTGCGATTGATCCATGCGCATCAGATGTCGGGCGAGATAATTACCGTGGACTCCACGCCAAGTCAAACCTGCCCGCAATCCGCCTTGACTGCCGCCGCGTGTGACGGCTATCGTCGCAGACGAACGCTGTTCACGAACACATGGCGAGATCAAGAAAAATGCACGTGCTGCTCGGCCTCGGCGGCGGCGTTCTCGCCACACTGGCCCTGCTCATCGACCACCTGAATCACTGGTACCGCAAGCAGTGGCATTTTGTTGCGTCCATGCAGGACCTCCCTCCCGAGGATCGCTCGCACTGGCCCAAGCCGCCCGTGACTTGGCCCAATGAAACGGTGGAGGTGGAAGCGACAACGCCCGGAGGTATGAAGCGCATCAAGGTCTCGTACTACATCAACTTCATCGGCATGAAGTTTGTGCGGATCGAGCCGGGCTCGTTCGTGATGGGATTGACGGACGCGCTCGCGCGCGAAGTTGGCCCAAAAGATCCCGAAGGCGGACCGATGTACGTGCAACACGAGGTGCGCCTGACACGTCCCTATTTGATCGGCGCGTACGAGGTGGTTAACAAGCAGTTTGAGTTGTTCGACCGAAGCCATGTTGCCCGCTGGCCCGCTTGCCAGCAAGGGCCGAGTGGTGACAATCATCCCGTCGAACCCGTTACCTGGCAGGAGGCTCAAAAGTTTTGTCGCTGGCTGTCGGAAAAGGAGGGACGGCTGTATCGATTGCCCACGGAAGCGGAATGGGAATGCGCCTGCCGCGCCGGCACGACCAACCGCACGTACTGGGGCGAAAACTTCGGCGACCGCACCAAAGCCAATGTCGGCGGTGTGGACAAGAAACCGCAACATGTCCACTGGCGGGACGACGGTTACGACTACACGGCACCCGTCGGCTCCTACCAGCCCAATCCGTGGGGATTGTACGACATGATCGGCAACGTATGGGAATGGGTCGCCGACTGGTACGCGCCGTTCACCGCCGGCGCGGTGGTTGATCCAGCCGGACCGTCGACGGGACATTGCCGCGTCGCCAAGGGAGGCAGTTTCAACTCGCCAGTCCTCCGCACGACCTCCGCGGCACGCGATGGCGACGATCCAGGGGACCTCAAGGATCCGCGCGGATTCCGGGTCGTGTGCGAGACGGAGCCATGAGCCAAGATCCAGTTCTTTATCGCGGCCGCGTCAAATACGACGACAAGCAATCGCTGAAATATCAGCAGCGCAAGCCGCACAAGGACCGGGCGGAGATGCGGCTGATCGACCGGGCATTTGCGATCATTCCGAAAACCCACAGCGTTCTCGACGTGCCATGCGGCGGCGGCCGCGTGATGCTGCATCTGGCCCGAAATGGTTACAGCGTCAGTGGGGCGGATTTGTCCGAATCGATGCTCGCCATCGCCCGCGAGAATGTTGCTCAAGCTGGTTTGTCGTGCACGGTTGAGCGGCAGGACTTGGAGAGGTTGAGCTACCCGGATCGCCGATTCGACACGATCATCTGCTTCCGCTTGTTTCACCACTTTCCGAATCCCGAGATTCGAGAGCGGGTTGTCGGCGAACTGTGTCGCGTGACTGCCAAATCCGTGGCGCTGTCCTATTTCAGCCCGTATTCCGTGCAATCGTTGCGGCGCAAGCTCAGCGGGAAGGACCGGGATCGTTTCGCGACGCCGCTGGTTGAAGTGGAGAGCTATTTCCGCAAGGCCGGCTTCCGTCTGGTGAAGGATTTTGCGCAGTTGCCGGTCCTGCACACGCTGCACCTGGCCGTGTTCGAGCGGGTCAGCCGGTAGCGCCGGTGCGCAATCACGGTAGTTTGGCGACGAAGTAGCCGCGAACGACAAATCCGAGCACGCGCTTGTCCGCCGCCGCAACGGGGCGGAGAGCGGCTTCGCCCAGGCGTTCCTGGCGGTAGGCTTCGCGGTACGCCTGCTTTGCGGATCGAGATCGGAACCGCTGCACGACGAAACCGTTCGCGGTCCCCAAAAACGCATCGGGATTCTCCAATATCTTCTCAAGCGTTTCATCTAGGTAAGCGCGGTGGATATGCCACTTCAACCCGCCAATCCGCCTTGTCACCACTTCGTGCGCGTGCTTCAAACAACGTCGGGACAGTCTCGTCATCGTCACGGCACGGATCACTTTCGCCCGTTCAGCGATCTCGGCCGCGCGGCGGGCGATGCCGCCCCCGTAACTCTCGTAGAACGCTTCAGTCAATGAAAACCGCGAGTGAAAGACCGCCAGGTGGGCGACACGTCGCTGTTCGTCAACGGCGGGGAGAAACGCGACTTTATCGACATCGATCAGGCAGAACTTGTGCTCCCCCCGTGCGTATACGAGGTTCTGGGGGGCAATGTCCAAATACACCACGCCGGCGTCATGCATCCGACGCACAAACCGGCCGAGCGCACACTGGAGTTCGGGCGCGTCGGGATCACCGATCGTTGACAGCAGCTCATATCCCGGGAGTCCCTCGGTGATCAACGTGCTTTCGAGCAGCCCGCACCAGCCCCAGCATTCTCCGTGAGCCAGATGCGGGACGACGGGAACACCCCGATGCCGAAGCCGCGGCGCGTATTTCCATTCACGGCGACTCTTGGGGGGCCAGAAAAAATACTCCAGTCGTGAAAAAGGCCGTGCTTCGTGAAGATAACGCTTGACGTAAAAGACGCGCCCGGCCAAGCGGTGCCGGGTGACCAGGGTCATGGTGGCTCGTTTGACTGTTTCGCCGGGAACGGCCAACACTTGATCGGGTTCCAGCGCAAACTCCGGTGCCACTTCCCAACGCATTCCTTGATGTCGAACACACGGCATACGCCGCATCGTAAAGGGACACGGCACCCGCACCAACAAAAAAACCGTCGCCCGACACACCATCGATCTGTTGTTTCCGTTCAACTTCTGGATGTGGTTGCCCTTGCATTCGAGGAGTTCTCACAAGCTCTCACGGAAGAGTTGATCCAAGATGTCTTTGCCCGTCCTGGAAGACCTCGTCTCAAGCTGTTCATGGATGGACTGGGCGATCTTTCGGAAAAGCCTTGCGTAGGGATGACGTGACAGGTAGTGAATGGTGATGGTGTGCTGGCGAATGATTCGCAAGATCTTTTCGGCATTTCCCGCGATCTGACCACTGACGGCCTGCGCGCGGGCCGACTTTTGGAAGATCGTCCATAGATTCCCTTCGTCCGACGGGGTCTTTGTGCGAAACACCCCATAGCCGGCCTTCCGCCCGAGAGTATTCAAGGCAGCCTGGTTGAAGTTGTAGAGGTGGGCGACGTGAAAGCGGCGGCTCGGCGTCTGGCTGACGGTCTCCAAGTCGGGCACTTCCACGACCAGGAAGCCGCTGTCCTTGAGCCAATCACGCAATTTGCAAATGATTCCATAGGGATTGTCCGTGTGCTCCAAGACGTGGTGCATGGTGATGACGTCGAACTCACGTTCAGGAAACTCCGCGTCTTGTGCGAACCCCATCTGAATCGGCACGTGGTACTCCTCGATCGAATAGCGTGCGTATCCCTCGTTCGGCTCGATTCCACGGGCATCGAATCCAAGGTGCCGCAGCAGGTACACAAACTCTCCTCCGCCGGAACCAACATCCAAGACGACGGCGTTCGGTTTGAGAATGTCCCGTATTTGCCCGTACCGGGCCAACGCGACTCGCCCGGCCCGGTAGATGTGCTTCTTCTTCGGTTTGGACACGCCCTTATACTCGATCCTGTACTGCCGGGAGTAGAATGCCCGTGTCTGTTCTGATGTCGGTCGCGGACTGCTGTACACCAGGCCGCACTGCCGGCAGATCACTGTTCGAAGGTAACGGCCGCTTCTGTCGCGCAGTGAAAGCACCTCGACATCACTGCTGCCGCAAAGGTTGCATGGGACTTCTGTCAACTGTTGAGGACTGGTACTCATGTTGCGCTCACTCGCGGGCGGCAGTGTAAGCCTCTTCATCTCTTTGTCCAGCCCGGTCTTCCTTCCCAGCGGAGCCCGGGGGTAACGACTCGGCAGTGCTCGCCCTTGACCACCCTAGCAATCGACTGCGACGCCGTGCTATATGGGTCTCTGCGCCACGAACGTCAGATAATCGGTGAGGTTTCGTTCTTCCAACATCTCGTGAAACCAGCGTGCAAGAGGCGACGGGGCCACGTTGTATTTCAGCTTCGACCAAGAACGGCAGTAAACGAGCCTGAAGCTGCACCTCTCCAGCATCTGTCGCAGACTGCCCTCGTCGAACATGAACACATGGTTGGGAATTCCGAAGTGTTTGAATTGCTTGCGGGCGAAGCCATGCCGGTTGAGAAACGTCTTGTAACGGTTCGTCAGTCCGCGCCAGTTCGGAACCTGGCCAAATATGTATCCACCGAGCCGCGTGATCCGACGAATCTCTCTCAGGATTTCCAGAGGATTGTGCACGTGCTCCAGCACGTCCCAAAGAATCACACCGTCATAGGTTGCATCTGCGAAATGCATCTCCTCCAATCGTCCTTGCATCAGCGAGAGCCCCACCCGTTCGTGAGCGATGCGAAGTCTGTGCTGAGAGATGTCAATACCGTCAGCCTGAAATCCCCGTTGCCGTGCCTCCAGCACCGTCAGTCCGAACCCGCAGCCCACATCCATCAGCCGTGCCTTGGGTTCGAGGTACTTCGACACCAAGTCAATCAGCATGGCTTTGACCGTGTAGCTGGTCGTCGAATGGAGGTTGAATGCCGGCTCACGCTTCCACCGTTCGTAGCCGAAATTCTCAAACAACGGGCCTTCGTAGTCGTGATCGCCCTCGTAGATCGCTGCCAGCTTGTCGGGCAACAGACGGGGAGACACGAACATCAGCCCGCATCCGCTGCACAGGCGAATTCCGTGGCCATCAATCCGCCGAAACAGCAAGCGACTGCGCAGGCCGGCGCCGCAAGTCGGACAACAGACTTCCTCCCAGTCGGCGGCGGTCAGTTGTTCCAACGACACGTGATGACTCGCTCGCTCCATGCGCCAAACTTTAATGGACTGGCCGCGTCGGAGTAAACAGAATTTGCCGCCACCGAGAATCCACTGGAGAGACCACCGGGGTTTCTGTTATAGAGTGAACGCCTTGAGCGCTACCAACAACACCGCTTGGAATGGCTTGGCCGCAACCGCCGCGCCCGTGCCGTTGCCGCTGTCGGTGGCGATCATCACGTTGAACGAGGAGCGCAACTTACCACGCTGCCTGGAGAGTGTGCACAATCTGGCGGTCGAGATCGTCGTGATTGACTCCGGCTCGACCGACAAGACGGGCGAGATTGCGCGGCAGTGCGGCGCGGTGTTTGAGTTCAAGGCATGGCCGGGGCACGTGGCGCAGAAGAACGTGGCGTTGCGCCGCTGCACGCAGCCGTGGGTGCTGAGCCTCGACGCCGACGAGGCGCTGTCGCCGGAGTTAGCGGAGTCCATTCGTCGATTGTTCGCAGCGGGCGGGCCGAAAGAGAACGGTTTCTGGGTGAACCGTCGAGTGTTTTATCTCGGCGATTGGATCTGGCACGCGTGGTATCCTGAATGGCGGTTGCGGCTTGTGCGCAAGAACCATGCGGAATGGCGCGGGCTTGATCCCCACGACAAGCTGGAGGTAGACGGCACGACAGCACGGCTGGAGGGCGACCTCCTGCATTATCCGTTTCAGGACTTGCGGGACCATTTGCAGCGGACCATCCACTACGCGCGGATCATGGCGGACTCGCAGGCACGCGAAGGACGCACATTTCGTTGGTATGCGCTGGTGTTCTCGCCGTGGTATGCGTTTTTCAAGCGGCTGATTCTCAAACAAGGCTGGCGCGATGGCTGGCGCGGCTGGCTGATCGCTTTCGCCAGCCTGCTGAGTTCGCTCGCAAAATCCGCTTTCTTGCTGGAAAGACGCCTGGCCGGCGCGAATAAGAGCGGGCGTGCATGAACATCATCGTCATCTGTTCAGACACGTTCCGCTACGACCACCTCGGGTTTCTCAAGAAGCAGCAGGTTCTGACGCCCCATCTCGACGAGCTTGCGCGCGAGAGCGCCGTGTTCACAGATTTCTGGTTGTGCTCCTTTCCCACGCTGGTCAACCGTATCGAGGTATTCACGGGCCGGTACACGTTTCCGTTCTTCAACTGGGGGCCGCTGCCCTACGAATACCCTGTGCTCTCAGAAGTTTTCCAGCATCACGGCTGCACCACGGCGCTGCTGGCCGACACGTTGCACATGATGCGGGAAGGTTGGGGCTACGGGCGCGGCTACGATTTCGTCAAAGACGTGCCGGGGCAGATGCACGACCCATTTCAGCCGCGGTCGACGCCGATGGTACCACTGCCCTGCCCCATCGAGAAGCTCGGCCCGTCACGCCCGCGCATCGATCAGTATCGCCGCAATGCGTACTGGTACCAGCAGCAGGCGACCAATACGACGGCCTCGTTGTTTTGTGAGGCGATGCAGTGGCTGCAATCGCCGCCGAAGAAGTTTTTCATGTGGATCGACGCCTTCGATCCGCACGAACCGTGGGACGCGCCCGCGCAGTTCCTAAAGCCCTACCCTTGGAACTCACAGGGCGACGCCGTGTTTTGGCCGAAGGAGGGTTTCGTGAAGATGTATCCACCGGCCGACGTCGAAAACATGCGCAGTCTGTACCGAGCCGAGATCACGCAGATCGATCATTGGGTCGGCGCGTTCATCCACCATCTTCGCGACAAACAGCTGCTGGACCAGACGGCGATCATGTTCTGCTCCGATCACGGCACGTACTTCGGTGAACACGGCTTGATCGGTAAGCCCGTCAAGATCGGCGAGGTACGCGCGATCTACGAAGAACTCGGGCATTTGCCGATGCTGCTGCGCCATCCCGCAGGGCTTGGCGCCGGCAAATTCATCGGCGGACTCGGTCAACCGCCCGACATTTTCGCGACCGCGTTGGAACTGGCGGGGATTCCGCGCGTGCCGTGGGCGCAAGGCAACTCGCTGGTGCCACGCTTGGCGGGCGAGCCGAGCCAGCAGAAGTTTGCGGTCAGCGGTTATCATCCGCATCGCGGGCGTGTCAGTTGCATCACGATCATCACCGACGAATGGGCGTTGATGTACTCGCCGAGCAAGGGGCTGGATGGTTCGGAATTGTATCATCAACCCACCGACCCCTGCCAGACGCGAAACGTGATTACCGAGCAGCCGTCCGTGGCGAAAGAATTGTTGGGCCACCTGGAAAAGTGGTTCGACGATCTGGCCGTGTCTCCGGCCCGGACGCAGCAGTTGCTCCACGATGCGCCGTTTACCACGTGGGATAAGCTGCAGTATCAACTGTGGCTGATGCAGCGACGTCGCGCCTACAGAAAGCAGTTTCGCAACTACGCACGCGGAGCCGACCTCACGTCATGAACGTCATTGTCATCTGCTCCGACACCTTTCGCTACGATCACCTTGGCTTCCTGAAACTGCAGCCAGTGCAGACGCCGCATCTTGATCGATTGGCGGCTCAAAGCTCGTTGTTTTCGGATTTTCGCTTGTGTTCATTCCCCAGCGTGATTAACCGCATCGAGATGTTCACGGGCCGCTGCAGCTTTCCGTTTTTCCGCTGGCGGCCGTTGCCTTACGAGTTTCCGGTACTCTCCGAAGTGCTGACGAGGCACGGCTTCACCACGGCCTTCTTCTCCGACAACCGTCAGCTCATTTATGAAAAGTCCGGGATCGAGCGCGGGTTCCACGTCGTGAGAAAAATCCCGGGTCGGGCCCACGGTACGTTCCAACCCGCCTCGGCACCGATGGTCGAGTTGCCATGTCCTGCGGAGAAAATTGGCGTGCGCGCGTCGAATCTTGACCGCTACCGCCGCAACGCCTGTTGGTACCGGCAGCAGGGTATCGCACCCGCTGCCGTGCTGTTTCAATCCGTGATGGAATGGTTTGACCAGCCTCGCGACCGGTTCCTGGTTTGGGTGGACACGTTCGATCCGCACGAACCGTGGGATGCGCCGAGTGAGTATCTCAGACCCTATCCATGGAACGATCGGGGTGATGCTGTCATTTGGCCAAAGTCCGGTTATGCCGATCGCTACCCGGAGGCAGACCTCACGAACATGCGCAGCCTGTACAAGGCAGCCGTCACTCACTTCGATCATTGGATAGGCACGTTACTCGAACACTTGCGCGTGAAGGGCGTTCTCGAAAACGCCGCCGTCATTTTCTGCTCGGACCACGGCTATTACTTCGGCGAGCACGGTCTGCTGGGCAAGCCAAGCCTGCGACAGACCAAACACCCCACACCGTTCTACGACGAAATCGCGCACATCCCGTTGCTCATGCGCTTTCCTGACGGGTTGGGCGCCGGCCAGACGTTTCCCGGTTTATGCCAGCCGCCGGATATCTATGCCACAGCCCTAGATCTGGCCGGGATCGAGTCGGTGCCATGGGCGCAGGGGAATTCACTGTTGCCGCGATTGCGTGGCAAGCCCGGTGCTCCCACGTTCGCCGTCGCCGGATGTTACCCGACGCGCAAGAATCTCGTGAGCAGCCTCGCGGTGTGGACCGACGAATGGTGCCTGATGTATTCCCCGCTGGCAGGCTTGAATGGCTCGGAGCTGTTTCATCGGCCGTCCGATCCCTCGCAGCAGCGCAACGTCATTGCGGAGCAACCGCAGATTGCGCAGGAACTGTTTGACAAACTGATCGACTGGCTCAACCGGCTTCGTGTTTCCGAGCGCGGCAAAAGGCAACTGCTCTTCAATGAGGGGTTTCCCGCGCTGCGCAAACTTCGGTACGATTTGTCGCTGTGGCAAAAGCGGCTGTCCTACTGGAAAAACCATCGTCACTACGCGCGTGGCGACTGACCGCCGTACGGGTCGGAGCCTGACAACCGCGTCAGACCCTCGTCGGTAAAAGCCAGTCCCAGTTCTCGCAGATAATCGTTCACCAGCCGATCGCAGCAAATATGCGCCTGCCACTCTGGCGCCAACTTGGTTTTCCAGCGCAAATCGATGTGGTGGGCCTTCTGTTTCTTGACCCACTCGTAGCCTCTTTTCTCCGACCGATATGCTCCCTACTCCAGTATTCCAATTGCCTCGGCTCATAGGTCAGCCCCATCCACTCGGTCAGCCTGCGGACCTCCGCTTCAGTTTCCTTGGCCAGGTCGCGGTACGTCACCAAAGTGGCGGGCAAACCATGTCGGCCGATGAAATCCGTAATCGCCCGGTTTTGCAGAAGCCATCGGCACATCCAGACCGCCGGCATCGGCGACCACTCCGCGAACGGCCTTAACCGAGGCCATGAGCGTAGCAACTTCCAGCGATACCGCAGCTCCGTTTTCAGTTCGCGGTTCAACAACCAGCGGCACACCAGCGCACGGGGATCACGGAACAGGTGGATATAAAGTCTATCGTAACTTTCATTGCCCAAGAAACGCTCCGCCCATCCTCTAATTGTCTTGGAGGTGTTCACCACCACCTCGATTCTGGCGTCGATGCGCGAGAAGATAATGTCGTACACTTGCTCGATGTTGTGCGGACCGATCCCCTCAAACACCTCGCTGTCTTTCAGGTTGACCTCTTTCAAGTTGCATTTTCCGACAGGCCGGCCGAAATGGAACAACTCCCCAGCGTGCAACGCCCTCGAATTGCTGCCCAGCAACAAAGAGAGATAATGCGAACCCGCAAAATTCGTGGACAGGATATAAACGATTCTCTTCTTCACGCGGTTCGATTAGGTTATTGCCTCTGCGAATGCCGGTCATTGGTGCCAGGGGCGAGAGTTGAACTCGCGACCAAGGGCTTATGAGTCCCCTGCTCTACCACTGAGCTACCCTGGCACACACGAGCGGCGTAAGATTAGCGAGGCCGCAGGAAATTTCAACCGTCTTTTCCGCTCACGCGCCCGACAATTCCTTGCTGCGGCGCGCAGCCGCCTTGATCGCCTCGACAAAGATGTCCACCAGCTTGCGGTCGTTCATCACTTGCAGCGCTGCCTCGGTCGTGCCACCTGGCGATGTGACATTGCGGCGCAAATCGGCGGGCGGCTCGCCGCTTTCCAACATCAGTTTCGCCGCGCCCAACACCGTCTGGATTGTCAAAGTCGTGGCAACGTCTTCCTCCAAGCCCACCTCGATCCCGGCTTTGATCATCGCTTCCGTCACCAGGAAAATATAGGCAGGCCCGCTACCGCTGAGCGCCGTAATGGCATCGAGAAACTTTTCTTCGGTCCGCACCGTGATCCCGACCGCGTCCAGAATTGCTTCTGCTGTCGCGAGGTCGTCGTCGGTCGCGTATTTGCCTTTGCACAATGCGGCGGCGCCGGCGCCGACCAACGCGGGAGTATTGGGCATCACGCGGATGACGCGCGGCGCGTTGCCCAACTCCTCTTCGATTCTTGCCGTTGGGACACCGGCGACGATGCTGATAAGCAGTTTGTCCATCGTCATCTGATCTCGCAAGCTCCCCAGCACTTCCGTGATTTGCTGTGGCTTCACCGCGAGCAAAATGATATTCGCCGCTGCGACCGCGGCGGCATTGTTGGTCGTTGTGCAAATTCCGAAGGCCTTGGAAAATAGCTGCAGCCGGTCGGCTTTGAGATCGGAGGCCATGATCTGCTGCGGCCGGACTGTGCCCGCCGCAAGCAATCCGCGAATCAATGCTTCGCCCATGTTGCCCGCGCCGATGAACGCGATGGTTTTATTCTGCAGGCTCATGTCGTGTTCGCTCTCCAAAGATTGTCGTCCCGATGCGCACGATGGTTGCGTCTTCCTCGATGGCCACCTCGAAATCGTGGCTCATGCCCATCGACAAATGTGGCAGCGCCAAACCGTACCGCTGCCTCGCCCCTTTGCGCAGCTCCCGCAGCCGACGAAAGTGCGGCCGAGCTTCCTCGGGTTCTTCAGCATACGGGGCGATGGCCATGAATCCTGCCATCTCGATACGAGGCAGTGTGCTGATTTGTTCGATCGCTTCGCTCAGCAGATCAGGCTTGAACCCAAACTTGCTGGCTTCGCCCGAGACATTGACCTCGAGCAGGATACGCTGGGTCTTGCCCGCTCGCTCCGCCCATTTGTTGATCTCACTGGCCAGTTTCACACTGTCGACAGAATGAATCAACTCAAACAAATCGACAGCGTCGCGCGCCTTGTTCGTCTGCAGATGCCCGATCATGTGCCAGCGAGCACGGCTGGACACGAGCGGGATCTTCTGTTTGGCTTCCTGCACCTTGCTTTCGCCAAGAGTCGTAACGCCTGCCTCCAATACCTGTTCAACTCGCTCCGGCTCAATAGTCTTCGTCACCGCCAGCAACACGATGTCGTCCGCGGGTCGGCCTGCGCGCCCGGCAGCCTTCCCCATGCGCTCGCGCACCCGTTGGACATTTTCGGCCAACTGATCCATGCCCCACAGTGTATGCGAGCCCCTCGGCCAACCGCAAGGTGAACTGACTATTGCACTTAAACAAAGACTGTCTATAATAGAACCGAATGGCACTGTCCTCAAACTTGGGTCACTTCAATCTGTTGGATGAGATCGCTCACGGTGGAATGGGCACCGTGCTTCGCGCGTTCGACCCGACGTTGAACCGCGAGGTGGCGATCAAGGTGCTGCGGCAAGAGCTGGCGTCCGACCAGAAGTTTGTCGAGGATTTCCTTCGCGAAGCCCGCGTGGTGGCATCCATCAGTCATCCGCACATCGTGCAGATTTATTTCGTGGGCGACGAAGGCGGACAGTACTACCTCGTGATGGAGTTGTTGAAAGGCCGCACGCTGCGGGAGATCGTCGAAACGGACGGACCGCTGGACGAGGAACGCGCGCTGGATCTCATGATCGACGTTACCGAAGCGCTGCGAGCTGCTTACAAGAGCCAGATGATCCACGGCGATATCAAGCCCGCCAACATTTTCATCACGGAGGACTTCGGAGCCAAGGTGTTGGACTTCGGGCTCGCCAAGCTCGCCAATATCGAGGCCGACACCACGCGCGGAATCTGGGGATCGCCGTACTACATGTCCCCCGAGCGAGTCGGCCAGAAGGCGGAGGATTTTCGGAGCGACATCTACAGTCTGGGAGCGACGCTGTTCGATGTCTTGACGGGACGGCCGCCGTTCGACGCTGAGAACCTCGAGGAATTGGCCTTGAAACGGCTGAACGAGAAGCCGCCGCTGTTGCGCGACATCAATCCGAACATCACGGAAAAAACAGAGCAGGTCGTCAACAAGATGCTCAACAAGAGCATTCTCATGCGCTACCGCAACTACGATCATCTGCTCGAAGACCTGCGCGAAGCCAAGACAGAAGCGACAGCCAAACGCCTGGGCGTGGAATTGCATCTCAAACCGGGCCCGCCCGTGCCTGAGGCTCCGCCGCGACCGGCGCCACCGCCGAAGAAATCCTCGCTGCCGCTGGTTCTGACCGTCACAATCGCGTTGCTGGGTGTGATCGGTGCGTTGCTCTGGAGCCATTCTACACCTAAACCCGCGCCACAACCACCGATAGTAACACCGTCTGCAGAGGAAATCCAGAGAGCAAAGGCAGAGGAGGAAAAGAAAAGGGTAGAGGAAGAAAAGAAAAGGGCAGAGGAAGAAAAGAAAAGGGCAGAGGAACTCGCCAAGCAACTCGAGCTTGAAGAGAAGGAACGGCAGTTGATCCTGACCACCGACCGCAACGTGGGCCCCGGTTGGTTTAGCTACGACTTTGCCGCCATCCTGAACGCTTACAAAGCTCTCGACCCACAGATTACGACGAGTACTAACCGCCTATTGCTCAAGCCGCGCCTACGCCTCGCGACACTGGTCGTGGACTTTAAGTCTCAGTTGATCAACGACATTCTGCGTCTGCCCTACGACAGCGGCGACTTACTGACGCGACAAGGGAGCAGGCTCGTTGGACGTCTCGCCCGAGCCACAGACACGCAGTTGGTTTTTGGCACGGCTTATGGAGAGCTTACGATCGTTTGGAGCGATCTCCCCAATTCAGCGCTGCGGCAGTTGGCTTTTTTCTACGCCACCGCATTCGCACCATCGGAGATGCCCGCTGTGCAGGGCCATCGGTATTTGACGTTGGCGGCGTTCGCCAAGCAATACAGGCTCTCTGATTCAGCGGCCATCGCCGCCCGAAGAGCGATACAGATTTCACCAGACCTGCGACAGGATGTGCTGGATTTGTTCGGGGGGAGACTTCCCCCTATGCCGAGGTCCCCCAACCCGCCACCGGGCGGCGGAGGACCTCGCCAAAACTAGAATCGTCAAGCGCTGGTTCCACGCGCTGCGACACGCACTCTGGCCTTTATCACGCAGCCAACTGAGTCTCTCACTGCCATGGGCAACCGAGGGCCCGGCGGCAGGGCTGACCCAACGATCTGTACAGCCCGGCGCAACGTTGTTTCACGCAGTCGTTGGTGGATTGTCACCGTGCGGCTGAAGTTGCGGCGTTGTCTCTGCAAAACCGATGTGGGCCACAAAACTCCTTGCTGTGGTGTTGGCAAGCCCTATACTCAAGTGCTGCTATGTTGCCCAAGTCTTCCGACATTGCGGTCCTACTGGGTGACGTGGTGGCGACTCCGAGGCTCGATCCGCATTACACAGGATTTCTGGTGACCTCGCGAGACTGATCCAGGTTCTCTCCATCGTTTTCGCGCAGTTCGGCATCGGCAGCTTGTTGATGACGAGCCTGCTCTCGCCGCGCGAGATTCGACTGAGCTTTTTCACCTTCAACAGTCTGCTCTCCGCCCTCACCGCGGCGACGGCGCCAGTCTTGAGCAAGATGTTTCTCGGCAGTGCGTGGCTTGACGTCCGCTTCCTTGGTCTGACGGTGATCGGGGCGACGGTGGCCTTCGGATGTTTTCGACTCGATCAACCGGCGGCCGGCCGCATCTTCCTGATCCTGTCGGGTATTCTCGGTTTGACCCTTGGCTTGCTGCCGCTGGCAGACAAGACGTTGGAGCTGCAACACATCCAGACTGAGATGCCCCGTACTTCTTTGGAGCGAGCGCGCTGGCGGGTGCGCTGTTGCTGGGCGCCACCAACGTGGCAATGATCCTCGGTCACTGGCATCTCGTCATGCGCCGCTTGTCTTTCGAGCATTTGGAGCGATTCAGTCAAATCCTGCTCGCCGTTGTGGGATTGCGCATCGCACTCCTGTTGGCAACCCTCGGATTGCTCGGTTCGATCGATGCCAAACTGGCCAGTTCCTTCATCCCGAATCTCTGGGCCGTGCACGGCAACCTGTTTTTCTTCGCGATGCGCCTCCTCTGGGGGTTGGTCCTGCCCCTCGTGCTCAGCTTGCTGCTCCTTCGCTGCGTGAAAGAAAAGGCAAACCAAGCGGTGACCGGAATGCTCTACGTCATGGAGATCAGCGTTCTCTTCGGCGAGCTGTTCGCCGCGTACTTGATGATCTGAGAGAACTGGTCGGGACGGCGAGATTCGAACTCGCGACCCCTTGCACCCCATGCAAGTGCGCTACCAGACTGCGCTACGTCCCGACAATCTGACCTGCGCACTCTAACATACGCCTTTCGCCACCGGCAACGCCGAACTTTGAACCTTGAACTCTGGCCTCATTCCGCTACGATGCCTGCCGTATGGATGCTCTACTCAAACTACTGGAAGAACACGCCCTGCGCTCCCCCGAGGAACTCTCGAAAATGCTGAATGTGCCGGCCGACGAGGTTCAGCGCCGCATCAAACAGTACGAAGACGACAAAGTCATCCTCGGCTACAAAGCCGTCATCAACGACGACAAGGTGGACACCGACCTCGTCAAGGCCGTCATCGAAGTCAAAGTCCAACCAGAACGCGAAGGCGGTTTCGACCGCATCGCCCGCCGCATCGCCAAGTTCGACGAAGTCACTAGCCTCTTCCTCATGAGTGGCGGCTACGACCTGCTCATTTTCGTTGAAGGCCGCAGCCTGCGCGAGGTCGCCCAATTCGTCGCCGAGAAACTCGCCACCATCGAAGGCGTCACCTCCACTGCCACTCACTTCATGCTCAAGACCTACAAAGAGCAAGGCGTGATGATGGAAGGCGGTGAGGAATTCGAGCGACTGAAGGTGAGTCCGTAGGCCCTTCAATCAAGACCGCGGCTTGTCAGGTCGGTCTGCCTGTAACACTGCTCCACGATGGCCAGCGAGGAGGTTGTTGAAAACGTCGCTTCTGGTTGTCGCGGCGATCTGCGACCGTCGAAATTCTCCGCCAAAACAATAACTCGGCGCTCATAGGGCGCCGCAACAGTCTGTTCTTCAACAGCCTGCCAGCTTCTACAGTACTCAAAGCCGACGGACACCTCGCGAAAAAGAAACGGGCACGGCAGTTTGAGAAACCCGCCGTGCCCCTTCGAGAGACGTAAAACTTATTCTGTCTATGCTCGCCGCCGACGCCTGGCAAGCTCGAACCCGCCAACCAAGAGCCCGCTGATTGTCACGAGGCCTAGCGTACCCGGCTCCGGAACTGGAGTCATCTCTTGGGTAAAGCTGTAGTGGGTAGAACCCAAAAAGCTCAACTTGTAGCTGAAATCCAATTCGTCACCGATCGCAATCGGCGTTCCGGTGTCATACTCGATTGACGCAACGTAATTGCTGCCGGTGTAGGTGACTGGCGAGACGCTGACGACTGTCCAATTGGTGATAGGAGGGTTGATCACAGTCACATTGGAAATGGTGAAGTTTGTGCTCATGTACACGTTCACGAAATAGGCAGTCCAAGCGAACGTGGTGTCATTCTCGATGGCGCTGCTGATCGTGAGAGTCGGATCCTCTGCGGTATCCGTGTAAACATCGCCCAGCATGTGCCCCGGTGCCCAGTACTGATCTCCGTACACACTCAAGGTAAACTCATTGGTGTTCGGCTCCCAATTGTAAGGAGTACACACGAACGCACCGTCACCGTCGCTGGCGTACGCCAAATTAGTAATACTCGCGTTGCTGATGGAACAACACGCCAAGACTGCCAACACGATTACAATGATTGCTCGCTTTTCCATGTTCCCTCTCCTCAACCTAACTTCCTATATCCTCGCTTTGCCTAATGACAACTCCCGAACTCCACTTTTCGTATTGTGGACTATCTACCACCCCCCGTACATCTTGTCAACACAATTCTGCACAATTTTGGTGGTGCGTTCAAACCTGCACTCGATCGCCCCGCAGGGCAATGAAGAAGCACCTCCGGGCGTTTCCCGTGCGCAGGGCCTGTCCGCAGCACGGTGAGGTCGCCATTGGGGTGTTGGCAGCGCACGACTTTACTGCCCGGCGGGCCTGCAATCCGCAGCCGCTGCGGGCCGACGGCGATGCGCCCATCGCTGCCCACGCTCTACCGTACGCACGCTGAACACGTACGGCCACCACGGACACCGCGGCGCGGGCCGCAGCACAAACCGTTGCTCTTTCTTCGCCAAGTTCCACGCCGCCTGCGGCGTGGGCGCGTCGTCCAGACTGACCTCATAGAAGCTTAGCGCCGTGCCCAACTGCGTCAGCGCGTCGTGCACGGCGCTGAAAAAGAAACTGTGGTAGTCCACATACAGGCACAGCGGCAACCCCACCGCTTGAAACACGCGGCCCAAGAAGTCCAAGTGTGCCAGTCCCGCCCCGGCGGAATCTCGCGCGGATACAACGCCGCTGCAGGGATCACGCGGCTGTGATCGTCGAGAGTAGGGCTCCCGCTATTTGTCGGTGCACACTTCATAGATCCTTCGTTTTCTTTGTTCCTGATCGCAGCCGCGAAAAGGAAGCGCGAAGCTTAACGCACCGCTGCGATCAGTTGCGGAACTCCCAGCATGCCGATCGCTCGCTGCAAGTTGTAAGCCAGCACGGTAGTGACGAATCTGGCAACCCACTTCGACGCTCGTTGACAACCAGCTCGTAATAGTTTAATTCTGGTCAGAGCAACCTCCTTCTGAAAGACCAAAAGTGAAACTAGGACGTGATTCATGAGCACGAGCAGGACCATCACGGTTCTGATGTTTGCCTTCGCAGTTTGTTCCATTGGTGGTA
>JBEKFI010000025.1:0-29140 GCA_050013395.1 Verrucomicrobiia bacterium
GCCATCCTCGGTCTCTGTGACGTTGCCACTTACGAAGCGCAGGCGGCGATTCGACTGGAGGCGCTGGCGGATGCACGGGTACAGGAGAGTTACTCGTTTGAGATCGGGACGCAACGTCCGTCGCGGGTTTTGGATTTTGGCGGGACGATCCGCGCCATCTTGGATGACAAACGTCGTGGTGAGGATGTCGGCATGATTGCGGCGAAGTTCCACAATTCTGTGGCGGCTGCAATCCTGCGGACCTGCCAGTGGATGCGCGACGAGCGCGGGATCGAGACCGTGGCGTTGTCGGGCGGCGTTTTCCAGAACGAGTTGTTGCTGTGCCGCACTGTTGAGGCGCTGCAGACGCAGGAGTTCAAGGTCTTCACCAATACACTGGTGCCGCCAAACGACGGCGGTTTGGCGCTTGGGCAGGCGGCGGTGGCGGCGGAACGAATGCGAATCGGGGAGGGAGCGAATGGGCGGAACGGCGAAAGTGAGACAGCCGGTCGCGGCAGGAATGCCGCTCCCACAATAGCCGCAACCGGAAAGGTTGCGCCACTAACCGCCGACCACCAGTCACCAATCACTAACCACTTGGAGCGTTAGGCGTGTGCTTAGCAATCCCGGCAAAGATCGTTGAGTTGAACGGAACGACGGCGACGATTTCCGTCGACGGCGCTTCGCGCGAAGTGGACGTGTCGCTCGTCGAAGAACCTCGCTTGGGCGACTATGTGTTGGTACATGCCGGGTTCGCCATCCACAAGTGGGAAAAGAGCGAAGTCGATGAGTGGGAGGCCATCCGCGCGGCGGCAGGTTTGCCGGGAGTGACGACGTGAACACGTTGGTGTCCACCATCAACGAACTGGCGCGTCGCGTTGGGCGGGATGTGCGTCTCATGGAGGTTTGCGGGACGCATACGATGTCGGCGTTTCGGTCGGGATTGCCGCAACTGTTGCCATCCAATGTCCGCCTGATTTCCGGTCCCGGCTGCCCGGTTTGCGTGACGGATACCAATTACATTGACGCCGCTATTGCGCTTTGTCGGCGCCCCGATGTGATCGTGGCAACGTTTGGCGATCTGGTGCGGGTGCCGGGGAGTCCGCCGACCGGCGGGTCGCTGGAACGGGAGCGCGCGGCGGGAGCAGACCTGCGTGTGGTGTATTCGCCGACCGATGCGGTGGCGCTGGCGCAGGAAAACCCGGCGAAACAGGTGGTGTTCCTCGGTGTCGGATTCGAGACTACCGCGCCAACCGTGGCCGCGAGCATCGTGCAGGCGGCGAAGGATGGAGTCCGAAACTATTCCGTGCTCTGCGCGCACAAGACGATGCCGCACGCGATGGAGGCGTTGTTGCACGACAAGGAAATAAAGATAGACGGTTTCATTTGTCCCGGGCACGTCAGCGTTATCACAGGCGCGGCGATGTATCGGTTCATTTGCGAGAAGTACAAGATCCCCTGTGTCGTCGCCGGTTTCGAAGCGTGGGACATGCTGAAGACGATTGAGATGTTGCTGGCGCAGATTGTCGAGGGTCACGCCGAGGTGGAGATCGAGTACAGCCGGTCGGTCAATGAACGGGGGAACGTCGCGGCACAGAAGTTGTTGACGGAGGTCTTCGAGGAGTGCGACGCGGGGTGGCGCGGCCTCGGCAACATCCCGCGCAGCGGTTTGGCCATTCGCGCGAAGTACGCGCAGTTCGACGCGGCAAAGGCGTTTGGTGTCAAGTTCGAGGCGGCCCGACCGCATCCGGGGTGCCGGTGCGGCGACGTGTTGCGCGGGGTGATCACGCCGCCGGACTGCAAACTGTATGGCAAGACCTGTACGCCTACGGACCCCGTCGGGCCGTGCATGGTGTCAATCGAGGGGACTTGTGCGGCATTTTTCAAATACGACAGAAGGGCGGCGGCGTGATGGAGCGCGACCGGATTTTGCTGGCGCACGGCGGCGGCGGTTCGCTGACGCGCGAGCTGATCGAGGAACTGTTCCTGCCAGCATTTGATAATCCCCGGTTGCGACTTCTCGAGGACAGCGCCGTGCTGTCGCTGAAAGCGCAGGATTATGCGTTCACGACGGATAGTTATGTCGTGAAGCCGTATTTCTTTCCCGGTGGCGACATTGGAAAGCTGGCGGTGTGCGGTACGGTAAACGATTTGGCGGTGCAAGGCGCGCGGCCGTTATGGTTGAGTCTCGGTGTGATTTTGGAGGAAGGACTGCCATTGGCGGATCTCCGGAAGATTGTCGACTCGATTCGAGCCACGGCGGTTGAAGCGGGCGTGGAGATTGTAACGGGCGACACGAAGGTTGTCGAACGCGGCAAGTGCGAAGGCCTATACATCAACACGACGGGCATTGGCGAGATCGTCACGCCGCGACGGTTGGGTGCGGCAGAGGTGCGACCGGGCGATGCGGTGATTGTGAGCGGGAACCTGGGAGAACATGGCGTGGCGGTGCTGAGCCGGCGCGAAGGAATCGCGTTTCAGACGAGTGTGGTCAGTGATTGCGCTGCGTTGTGGCAACTGGTAAAAACAGTGCTCGACGCTGGCGCCGAGATTCATGCCATGCGCGACCCGACCCGTGGCGGCTTGGCCGCGACGCTGTGCGACATCGCTCGCGCATCGGGCATCGGGATTCGGCTGCAGGAAACGGCGTTGCCGATTGGCCGCGAGGTGCGTGGCGCGTGCGATCTGCTGGGGTTGGATCCGCTGACGATTGCCAACGAAGGTAAAGTGGTTGTGTTTTGCCGGGGCGCGGATGCCGAGCGCGTGTTGAGCGCGATGAAGTCTCATCCGCTTGGACAGCACGCTTGCGTTATAGGCGAGGTGACGGAAAAACCAAAGGGCATGGCGCTGTTGCGCACGACGATCGGCGGCGAACGGATCATCGACATGCCGACCGGAGAGGATTTGCCGAGAATTTGCTGAACAAGACACGAACCCTCACCCTGACCACGTGGAACGTGGCAAGCCCTCTCCCTTCAAAAGGGAGAGGGGATGTTGCCTCTCCCCGGCCTTGCCCCGAAAGCTTTTGGGGTTGAGGGGGAGAGGATCAAGGTGAGGGGGAACTCTGAGGAGAAAACGAGAAATGACGAGCCGAAAGTTCATGACGATGGATGGAAACGAAGCGGTGGCCCACGTGGCGTACCGCACCAACGAGGTCATCGCCATCTACCCAATAACGCCGTCTTCGCCGATGGGCGAATGGGCGGACCAATGGGCCGCCGAGGGCGTGAGCAACATTTGGGGCACGATCCCGACGGTGGTGGAAATGCAAAGCGAAGGCGGCGCAGCGGGCGCGGTGCACGGCGCGCTGCAGACCGGCTCACTGGCGACGACGTTCACCGCGTCGCAGGGGCTGTTGTTGATGATCCCCAACATGTACAAGATCGCCGGCGAACTGACGCCGACGGTGTTTCACATTGCGGCGCGGACGCTGGCGACACACGCGCTATCCATTTTTGGCGACCACAGTGACGTGATGAGCGTGCGGGGTACCGGCTGGGCGATGCTGGCTTCCGCATCGGTACAGGAAGCGATGGACTTCGCGCTGATTGCGCAGGCGGCGACGCTGGAGGCGCGCGTGCCATTCCTGCATTTCTTTGACGGATTCCGGACGTCGCACGAGGAGGCCAAGATCGAGGTGCTCGCCGAGAAGGATTTGCAGGCGATGATCGATGATAACCTGGTCGCAGCGCACCGGGCGCGCGCCCTGACACCCGATCGGCCTCTGCTGCGCGGGACGGCGCAGAATCCCGACGTGTTCTTTCAGGCACGCGAGGCCTGCAACCGCTTCTATCTCGCCTGTCCGGATATCACGCAGAAGGCGATGGATCGCTTCGCAAAGCTCACGGGTCGGGGTTATCGGCTCTTCGAATACCACGGCGCGCCCGATGCGGAGCGGGTGATCGTGCTCATGGCCTCCGGGTGTGAACCGGCGCATGAGACGGTGGACTACTTGAACCGGCAGGGTGACAAAGTCGGGGTGCTCAAGGTGCGGTTGTATCGGCCGTTCGACATGAAACGGTTCGCCGAAGCGTTACCCCCGACAACGAAAGTTGTCGGGGTGCTGGATCGCACCAAGGAACCGGGCAGTGGGGGCGAGCCGTTATACCTCGATTGCGTCACCGCGTTGTGCGAACAAGGCCGCAGCAGCATCAAGATCGTCGGCGGCCGCTACGGACTGTCGTCGAAGGAGTTTACGCCGGCAATGATCAAGGCGGTCTTCGACAATCTGGGGCAGGCGGAGCCGAAGAACCATTTCACGGTGGGCATCAACGACGACGTGACGCACACCAGTCTGCCGTACGACGCCGAGTTTTCGGCGGAACCCGAGAAGGTCACACGGGCGGTGTTTTACGGATTGGGCGCCGACGGCACGGTGGGGGCGAACAAGAATTCGATCAAGATCATCGGCGAGAACACGCAGAACTATGCGCAGGGCTACTACGTGTACGACTCGAAGAAGTCAGGTTCGATGACGGTGTCGCACCTGCGGTTCGGGCTGGAGCCCATTCGCTCGACCTATCTGGTCAATAAGGCCAATTTCGTGGCCTGCCATCAGCCGGTGTTCCTCGGCCGCTACGACATGCTGAAAGACATCGTGCCCGGCGGCGTGTTCCTGCTGAACACGCCGTACGGCCCGGAGGAGCTGTGGTCACATCTGCCGCGACAGATGCAACATCAGATTGTGGACAAGAAGCTGAAGGTTTACGTCATCGACGCGGTGAAGGTTGCCCGCGAGAGCGGCATGGGCGGGCGGATCAACACGGTCATGCAAACTTGCTTCTTTGCGATCTCGGGCGCGCTGCCGCGCGAGGATGCGATCGAGGAGATCAAGAAATCGATCCGCAAGACCTACGGCAAGAAGGGCGAGGAAATCGTGCAGATGAACCTGAAAGCCGTGGACAACACCTTGAGCCATCTGTTCGAGATGAAGATCCCGGCCGGCAAGGATGGTGGCTTCGAGCTGCCGCCGGTGGTGCCGCGGGAGGCGCCCGAATTTGTGCGGGACGTGCTCGGCGAGATCATCGCCGGTCGCGGCGACGAGTTGCCGGTCAGCAAGCTGCCATGCGATGGCACCTTCCCGACCGCCACGACGCGCTGGGAGAAACGCAACATCGCGCTGGAAATCCCGGTGTGGGACCCGGCAGTCTGCATCCAGTGCAACAAATGCGTGATGGTCTGCCCGCACGGCGTGATCCGCGCCAAGGTGTATGAGGCGGCGGCGCTGGCGAAAGCGTCGGCGACGTTCAAGAGCACCGACGCCAAGGACCGCGACTGGAAGGAACTCGGCCTGAAGTACACCATCCAGGTCGCGCCCGAGGATTGCACGGGGTGCGCGCTCTGCGTTGATGTCTGCCCCGCCCGCAACAAATCGCAGACGAAACTGAAGGCGATCAACATGGCACCACAGCCGCCGTTGCGCGAGGCCGAGCGTGTGAATTTGGATTTCTTCCTGAGTATCCCCGACATTGACCGGCGCAAGCTGAAAGTCAGCAGCATCCCGCACCAGCAGTTGCAGCAGCCGTTGTTCGAGTTCAGCGGCGCCTGCGCCGGCTGCGGCGAGACGCCGTACGTGAAGTTGATCAGCCAATTGTTCGGCGACCGCATGATCGTCGCCAACGCCACCGGTTGCTCCTCGATTTACGGCGGCAACCTGCCGACCACGCCGTGGGCCCAGAACGCCGACGGGCGCGGCCCGGCCTGGTCGAACTCGTTGTTTGAGGACAATGCGGAATTCGGGCTCGGCTTCCGGCTCTCGATTGACAAGCAGAAGGAGTTCGCCGGCGAACTGCTGAAGAAACTCGCCCCGCAACTCGGCGATCAACTTGTGCAGGCGATCTTCACCGCCGACCAGAAAGACGAAGCCGGCATTCACGAGCAGCGGCAACGAGTCGCGGCGCTGAAAGCCAAGCTGCAGAACGTCAACACGCCTGAAGCCCGGCAGTTGCTCACCATCGCCGACATGCTGGTCAGGAAGAGCGTGTGGATCATGGGCGGTGATGGCTGGGCCTACGACATCGGGTTCGGTGGTCTGGATCACGTTCTGGCCAGCGGGCGCGACGTCAATGTGCTCGTGCTCGACACCGAAGTCTATTCCAACACAGGCGGACAGATGTCGAAGTCCACGCCGCGTGGCGCGGTGGCGAAGTTCGCGGCAGGCGGCAAACCGGCGCCGAAGAAGGATCTCGGCTTGATCGCGATGACGTACGGCACCGCGTACGTCGCTTCCGTGGCGATGGGCGCGCGGGACGAACACACGCTGCGGGCGTTCCTTGAAGCCGAGGCGTACGACGGCCCGTCGCTGATCATCGCGTACAGCCATTGCATCGCTCACGGCATCAACATGACGACCGCCATGCAGGATCAGAGGGCCGCGGTCAACTCAGGGCAGTGGTTGTTGTATCGGTACGACCCGCGGCGCACGGTGCAGAGCGAGAACCCGCTGCAATTGGATTCGCGGCCGCCGAAGCAGAAGGTCGAGGAATTTCTGCTGATGGAAAACCGGTTCAAGATGTTGACGAAGATCAATCCGGACCACGCCAAACTGCTGTTCAAGATGGCGCAGGAAGACGCGGAAACGCGGTTCCGGTTCTACGAATATCTGGCGGCGCGAAAACTGATACCGGAGAAACCGGCAGAGTCGACGCCACCGGTGGTGAATGCTTAGCAGAGAAGGGGATGAGCATATGGATCTGACGACAACTTATCTGGGGATGAAGCTGCGCAGCCCGCTGGTGATGTCGGCATCACAGGCGCTGTCGGAGGAAGTGGACAATGTGCGCCGCGCAGAGGATGCGGGCGCGGGGGCCGTAGTGTTGTACTCGCTGTTTGAAGAGCAGTTGCGGATGGAGGCGCGCGAGCTGGATCATCACATGACGGCAGGCACCGAGAGCTTCGCCGAGTCGCTGACGTATTTCCCGGAGCCGAGCGAGTTCCATCTAGGCCCCGAGGAATACTTGAAACACATCCAGCAGGCGAAGAAGGCGGTCAAGATTCCCGTCATCGCCAGTCTCAACGGCATGTCGCTCGGTGGCTGGACCGACTTCGCCAAAAAGATCGAGCAGGCCGGGGCGGACGCATTGGAGTTGAACATCTATTACGTCCCGGCGGACCTGAAGCTGAGCGGTGCCGAGGTGGAGAAGACCTATCTCGACATCCTCAAGGCGGTGAAGTCGGCGGTAAAACTCCCGGTCGCAGTCAAATTGAGCGCCCAGTTCAGCAGCATCGCGAACATGGCCAAACGGCTCGATGACGCCGGCGCGAACGGGCTGGTGTTGTTCAATCGGTTTTACCAGCCCGACATTGATTTGGACGCGCTGGAAGTGGCGCCAAAGATACTGTTGAGCACGCCACAGGCCATGCGGCTGCCGCTGCGTTGGATCGCGATCCTGCATGGACGGATTAAGGCGGACTTGGCGTCCACCAGTGGTATTCACACCGGCGAAGACGTCATCAAGATGCTCATGGTCGGCGCCAACGTGACGATGCTGTGCTCGGCGCTCCTGAAGAACGGTGTAAGCCACCTGCACATCGTGGAGCAGGAGATGCGCAATTGGATGGAAAAGCACGAGTACGAGTCGGTCAGCCAGATGCGTGGCAGCATGAGCCAGATTCAGTGCGGGAATCCGACGGCGTTCGAGCGCGCCCAGTACATCCGCGCTCTCACGAGTTACAAACCGGCATAGGAAAAGAGGTGAGCCAAGATGAAGTACAGCCGAGAAGAAGCGCTCAAGCGAATCCGGGATTTCCTCGTTACCAAGACCCACGACGATGAAACCTCCTGCCAGGCTGCAGCGCGGCTGGGCATTTTCTGCCACGGTTACGACCAATGGACACTGCCGCAACTACGCGAGCTTTATCCCTGGCTGGCCAAGAAGATGCCTGCCGACACGCCCCGCGAGGAGTTCTTGAAACTGATTGTTGCCTGGGACGGCGCACGGATGCTCGTGCATCGCGCCACCACCACCTGCGACGCCAAGGCGGTGGATCACGAAGGTTGCCTCGGCTTCGATCGGTTTAGCGACACGCAGTTGAAGCGCATGTTCCCGCAGCTCTTCAAGATGGAGGACGAAATCGCGCCGTGGTGAGTTCGCTTTCTCCGACCACTCCCCGCTGCCTGCCGACTCGTAGCGCCTGGCAATCCACCTGCCCGCCGACAAGATTTTTGACGGGCTCGACACGCGGGCGCTTGCAGCCTCGCCGCCGGTGGCATAATAATGCCGTCATGACTCTGCAGGTGGAAGATTTCCAACCCGAGATTGCGGCGGCCGTGCGCCACTACGAGAAGTTCATCGTCTGCATCGAGAAAACGCCCGAAGATTTTTTGCAGAGCCTGCAGTCGCTGATGGCCAAGGCGATCACCGCCTTTGAAACGCGCGGCCTCGGTCTGCGCCACGGCATCGCGCTGGACCGCCATGTGACGATCATGCTCAGCGAGAACGATGGCCAGCGCCCGTTGTGCGGCATCTACTTCAACCTCAGTTCACCCTATCGCAAGAAGACGGGTTAAGGCACCTGACAATACCTGCAGTGCTTGGAGGGCCACGCTCCGTCGTGGCCGCAGGAATCGAGACAACAACGGCGGTCGGCACGGAGGCCGACCCTCCAAAACGACGTTTCGTTAGGCGCTCTTAGCCGGCGCGTTTACCGGTCCGCCGCACCGTGAACACAGTCAGCACCGCGGCGACGATCGTGCCGATGCCCAGCCACCACAAAATCGTCGTTGATGGCGTCTCACGGAAGAACGTCGTGCCAAATTGCAGCCAGAGCGCCACCACCATCGTCGCCGAGGTTAGCATCCCGCGCGTCGCGAACACCGCGCCCCGCCGCTTCTCGTCCACCTGCTCCTGCAATTTGGCGTCGATGGGAATCATCAACGGCGCAGCGACAGCGCCCAGTGCGACAAGAACCGTTGCTGCCAGCCATGGGTTGGTCATTCGGCTCAGCAACACCAGCAACGCGCCGACCATCGTCAGTTGCACGAAGGGCAACCACGTGGCCCGTGTCCATTGTTTCGCCCGACCGACGGCGACCATGCCGAGCCCACCACCGACGCCCCCCGCAACGAACAGATAGCCGAATCCACCGGTACGCAATCCCAAGCCGTGCGGCGGATCAGCAAGTGCAAACCCGGTGAAGGCCACGAGAAACACCCCGCCCACGAACGCAAACACGGCCGTCAAGATCACCAGCGGCAGCGCCGTCCGATGTTCCCACAGATACTTTAATCCCGTCCGCAACTCGCCCCAGCCGCCCTGAGGATGCGCGTGTTCGCCGCTGGTCGTCGCGTGCGGCTCCATCCGGATCGTCCACACCAACGCCAGACTCACCAGGTACGCAAACGCATTCGCCATCACGGCCCATTCGACGCCCATTTTCTCCGCCACGAATCCGCCCACGCCGCGCCCGCCCACCCCGGCCACCGCCACCGTCGCCGCCAGCAACGTGTTCGCCTTGATCAACTGCTCAGCGTTCAACAAATTCGGCAGCATCGCGTAGCGCGCCGGTAAATAAAACGTCGTGATCGCGCCGTTCACAAAAATCATCGTGTACACCGCCATCAATCCGCGCGACTCCAGGCGCCCGGTGACCACCGGCAACAGCCACGTCGCAATGACGACGACCGTCACGGCGCGGAACGCATCGCTGATCACCAACACGCTGCGCCGTTGCCAGCGGTCCAGATAGGCGATGGCCAGCGGCCCAAGCAGCGCGCCGGGCAACGCCACCGCGAACAGCAATTTCGCCGTCTCCGTCGCCACGTTGTACTGGTTCACGAGGAAGAAGTCGATCAACCCCATCTGCATCACCGCGTCACCGAGGGCCAGCACTACCGCCGCAATCCATAGCCGACGAAAGCTCCCGTTTTGCAAGACCGCGCGCATTTAACTGTGCTCGTCGATAAAGGTTTTCATGTCGGCAGGCAGTTCCGCGCGCACCTCGCACGGCAGTCCCGTGCGCGGACTCCGAAACGCGACGCGCTCGGCATGCAACGCGTGGCGCGGCAGCAGCAACCGCCCCAGCATCTCTTCGGTCACGCCGTCCTTGATGAACTGGAGGTACAGCGTTTCATCCGGACCGTACACCTTGTCGCCGACAATCGGATGACCGAGCCACGCCATGTGGACCCGCAACTGATGCGCCCGGCCCGTGCGCGGCCGGAGCCGCACGACCGTAAAGCCTTGGCCCGTCCCGCCACGGCGGGACGAGCCGCCCAACCGTTTCTCGACGGCAAATTCCGTCACGCACGGCTTGCCCGCCTCCCGCCCCGTCGGGACCACCACCCGCTTGGTGTAAACAACTGACTCTTTCGTCAGGCCAATCGGTTTGTCCACCACGCCGTTCTCCTGCTCGAACTCGCCCCAGCAGATCGCCACGTATTCCTTCTGAATTTCGCGCCGCAACACCTGCTTGCCGAGGATCCTGGCCGCGCGCTCATTCTTGGTGACGATGACCAAACCGCTCGTTTCGCGGTCGAGGCGGTTGATCATGCGTACCACCAGGCCCGTGGAGGGCCACGCTCCGTCGTGGCCGTCGCCCGGATGCGGTCGGGACGGAGCCCGACCCTCCAGATATCTACGCACCCACGCCACCAATGTCGGGTGCTCGGGGCGCGATGCGGAATGGCAGACCAGCGGGGCAGGCTTGTCCACGACGAGAATGTCGTCGTCCTCAAAGATCGCCTGCGGCTCGGTGGCTCTGGCCATGTGCACGGTCAATGTTAGCTGTTCAACAGAGGCCGTGGCAATGAAAAGCTCGGTCCGCATCGTAGAATACCTGCTCCAATCGCTTGATGCTCACCGCGTCCGCCACGTGTTTGGCATCGCCGGCGACCACGTGCTGGGCTTATACGACCAACTCCTGCACAGCAAACTTCAATCGTCAAACACCTGCGACGAGCAAGGCGCTGGCTTCGCCGCCGACGCCTACGCGCGCGTGAAAGGGCTCGGCGCGGTCTGCGTTACGCACTGCGTCGGCGGTTTGAAAGTCGCGAACACCACGGCAGAAGCGTTTGCCGACAAATCTCCCATCGTCGTCATCAGCGGCGCGCCGGGCATGAAGGAGCGCGAGAAAAACCCGTTGCTGCACCACAAGGTGCGCGAGTTCGACACGCAGAAGAAGGTGTTCAGGCAACTCACCATCGCCGCCACGCTGCTCGGCAAACCTGTCATCCGCGAGCATCACCCGTTTTATCTCGGCGTTTACGAGGGCGCGATGAGCCGCGATGATATGCGGGAGCACGTTGAATCCCGCGATTGCGCGATCATGCTCGGCGCGTTCCAGATGACGGGGATGGAGTTGGCCACGGCGGTGCGTTACAGGCTCAATCCCGTCGTGCTCGTTCTGAACAACTGCGGCCACAGCACCAAGCGCCTAGCGAACAATTTATTGCACGTGTGCTCGCTCAAGGATCACCTGCAGCACCTTCGGAGCGGCGAATTTTTCTTCGGCAAGCCCGCGGGCGGCGGCGCAGTGGGAAGCGTAGTCCGCGTTGATCGTCTCGATTCCGCGCACCGCCTCTTCCAGCGTGGTAAACGCCAGCAAACCCTGTTCCGTTGGCAGATGTTTGCCGAAGCCGGTGTCCTGCACCAACACCGGGCGACCCGACGCGAGGTAGCAAACGCTGCGATCGCTGAACCAACCACTGCGCGACTTCACATAACCGTTCTTGGCCACGGTGAACTCCGCACGCGATTGCTGAATGTAAGCACGAAAACCGTCCAAGCCGCCGGCGACGTCATAAGGATTTGTCAGCGTCCAACCGCCGTTGCGCAGCTTTGCGATGTCTTCCTCCTCCGATTCGTGGATCAGCAGCGCCAACTCAATCGGTTGCGGCGTCTTGCGCGGCAGTTCGACGAACCGTAGAAACTCATCGGCCTTCGGGCCGTACATCTCGTCCTGCCACACGGCATATTGCCCGCGCCACTGGCCGATGGTTGTGAATGGGCGTGTCGGCGCATCAGTCTGGACGGGCCAGTACTCCAAAGCGATGGGCGGAAGAAACGTCTGCCATTCCAGTCCGTCCCGCCGGGGCGCGACGAAATCGGGGTCGTTGAGGTTCAGTCCGACCGTGAAGAACAAATTGTGCTTCAACATATCCATGTCCCACTGCTCCGCCCAAATCTGCGTGAAACCTGGATCGAGATCGAAGTATGCCCGGCGTTTGATCCGGCGTAGCAATTCGTCCTGCTTCAGCGCGCCGCACAGATTGATCAGCAAATCGCAGTCGCTGCACAGCGCCGTCAGCGTCCGTTCTGTCATCCCAAAAACTTTCTTCCCGTCATAGAGAACCGCCCAATTCTCGCCTAGGTCGAACCGCTCGCGCTGCGCGCGAAAACCGTCCACCATTTCTCCAATGGTCCGGGTCGAGCCGGGTTTCGGCGGATTGAGGACATCGAGCCAAAAGGCTTCGACGCCGAGCGCCCGAAGCCCGGCGACGTAATGCAGATTCAGCCACTGCATCCCGCCACCTTCTGGATAACCGGCCCCCCAACTGCTGGTGACGACGACCTTCTTCACTGACTTGATAGTTTCAGCCGTTGTAGCTGCGCTTCTGCGAAGCGCAGGTCATTGTTGTCAGCAAGCTCGGCGCTTCGCAGAAGCGCAGCTACACCCTTTGTTGTTCTCCAAACTGCAGCTCGCACAGGTGCGCATAATGTCCGTGACGCGCGACCAATTCGTTGTGCGTCCCGCGCTCGACGATCTGGCCGTCGTGCAGGACGAGCAGCATGTCGGCCTGTCGCACTGTCGAGAGCCGATGGGCCACCACGAACACCGTCCGCCCTTTTCGCAACCGCTCCAGCGCGCGCAACACCGCCGCCTCGGTCTCCGCGTCCAGCGCGGCCGTCGGCTCGTCCAGAATCAGGATGGGCGAACCCTTTACAAACGCTCGCGCCAGCGCGAGGCGCTGCCGTTGTCCGCCTGAAAGCAACACGCCCCGCTCGCCGATCGGCGTCTCGTAGCCTTGCGCCATTGCCTCGATGAAGTCGTGCGCCTCGGCTTGTTTGGCTGCCTCGACAATCTGGTCGAGCGTCGCCTCGGGGCGGCCGTAAGCGATGTTCTCCCGCACCGTGGTTGAGAACAATACCGGCTCCTGCGGCACGATGGCGATCTGCTGGCGCAACGTGCGGTATTGAAACTCGCGCGTGTCCCGGCCGTCCACCAACACTCGGCCCTTTTGCGGCTCGTAAAACCGGAGCAACAAACTCAACATTGTCGTCTTGCCGACACCGCTCGGCCCGACCAACGCGATCATCTGGCCCGGGCGTCCCTCTAAATCCACACCCTTGAGCACCGGCTTCTGCGGATCGTAACCGAACCACACGTTGTCGAACTTTACCACGCCCTCGCAATGCGTGAGCGACTTCGCGTCCGGCAAATCGCGGATGGCCGGGTTCGTTTCCAGAATCTCCACGACACGCCGGAACGGCGTCAGCGCGCCCTGCACCGCCGCAGCGATCCCGCTGAGCGTGCTCATCGGGCCGTACAGCATCCCGACGTACGCGATGAACACCAGCAACTCGCCGACGGTCAACGTGCCCTGCAACACGCGCACGCCACCGATCCAAATCATCGCCACCGTGCCCGCCGCCGTGATCAACCCGACCACGAACGACGACATCACCTGCACCCTGGTCATCCGCACGTTGGCGTCCACGCTCTGTGAGGCGCCCCGGTCGAACCGCCGGATCTCCTCCTCCTCACGCGCGAACGCTTGAATGGTGCGGATCGCGGCGAGCGATTCCTGGATGAGCGCGCTCACCTTGGTCTCGCGGTCGTGGTATTCGGTGGACACCGCCGAGATGCGCTCGTTGTAGAACCGGATCGCCAGCGCCAGCGCCGGGGCCACGATCAGCGCCAGCAACGTCAGCGTCACGTCGAACCGCAGCATGATCACCATCATGGCCACGAGCGTGACCACCGCGTTGATCAACGGCAGCAGCCCGCCGTTGAACAGTGTCTGGATCGAGTACGTGTCCCACGTCACGCGGTAAATCGAATCGCCGACGGCGCGCTGTTCGTGGAAGACCAACGACAGTTTCTGCAGATGCTCGTACAACCGGCACCGCAACTCGTGCGTCATCCGCAGGCCCGCCCGCACCAGCAACGTCGTGGTCCACGCGCTCAGCCCGCCGCGCAGAAAGTTCAACGCCAGCAACAACCCGCAGACCGCCGCCAACGCCACCGCTTTGTCCGATGGCAACCAGCCCGGCAGCGGCGCCTTGTCGGTGAGAATCGAGTCCACGATCACCTTCATCGGCCAGGGCAAGTACAACCCGATGGCCACCACCGCCAGCGACACCACCAGCCCGACCACCGCGTCCCGCCGCTGGGCGCGAATCAGCGGCCAAGCCTGCTGCCACAACCCGCGATTGGAAGTCGGCTCACTCATCAGCCCTAAGAATGACAAATTACCAACCCGTTGACCAGTCTGTAGGGTGCGCTATTGCGCACTAAGCTCTTGTGCATTTCAACGAACACTTGCGGCTACACGAACCACGCGGCGCCGATGCCCACGGCGGTTGAATGCGTGCACGGGCTTCGTGGCAGTCATTCCCTTAGCAATCGCAGATTGACACCGCGCCAGAATGCGGCTATATAGGGGCGATATGAAGACGCTCTCAGTCACCGATGCGCGGCAGAACCTCACCCGTTGGCTGCGGTTGGCGATGGCCGGCGAGGATGTGGGCATCCTGTGCGGCAGACGGATCGTTGCGTTGCGACCCGTGCAGGTGTACTCCGAAGACTACGCCCTGCAGGAGTACAACCTCACGAAGAAAGAACTTGGCCGTGCTGCCAAACGTATGGATGCCGAACTGGCGCAGGACAAGAAACGCGGGCGGCTGCGCCGATACAGTGGCAATCTTGAGAGAGATCTGCGGGACAAGTGAGCCGAGACATTTTTCTCAGTTCGCGTTTCCGGACTGTGGTGCGCGCGTATCCGAAGCCCGTGCGGATCGAAATCGGCAAGGCCATTGACGCGCTGCAAGAGTCTCTCGGCCATCCCCACCGCCATGCCGGTTTGGGTATCCGGAAACTCGTGAGGAACTACTTCGAGATGCGCGTTGGTTTGGACTTGCGTTTGATCTTCAAGATTGAGTCGGATTGCATCAGCTTCACATTTGCCGGCACGCACGACGCGGTGCAGCGGTTTCTGAAGTCGGTGTAAGACGCCGCCGCCAGCGACACCACCAGCCCGACAACAGCATCACGTTGTTGCGCGTGTATCAGCGTCCAAGCCTGCTGCCGCAACCGGCGGTTGAAAGTCGGATCAGTCATGAATTCGCTTTTCAAGTTTCAGGAGTTGACCCTTCAGCTTCATTCAATTGTTTCTCGAATCAGCACTGGGCACTAGGCGATTCCGAGTTGCATAGGCGAGTTCGATCTGCCTCCATGGGCAAGCCGATCTTCATGCGTCGGCAGCTCCGCCAGATTTGCTTCTTCAACTCCAGCAGTTCGCGGCGGACTTGTGGGGAGAGGTTGACCCGGTGTCCCTGCTTCAATCTTTTGACTAGAGCAGCCACGGCGGGAAAGTCGCGTTTGTAGCTGTCGGTTCCTTTGTCTCCAAAATACCGAAAATCCCGGCTCAGTAGAACGTAAGCATTCTCGAACCTCATTCCGACATCTTTCCTCCGTTGGTCAGATTCGGAGTGATACTCGGCATGGGATCTTCGCTCGGCACGGCCACCCACGTACCGGTAGATGCAATCAGGTCGGTGCACGAACCGGCGTTTTCGATAGTAGTCACCAACTTCAGGCTTCTCGGTCACCCGTGCGACGTAGATCAGCCGATTGTGATGATCAAGAGAGTTTGCCGCGAAGCCAAAAATGAGGTCTTCACTCTCCGCCTCTGCATTTCTGCGAATCATTGGCTTGCATATGGCTAGAGAAAGAAGGCCGTACTTCACGCACGGCGCCCCTCCATTGTCGACCGTCATCTTGTACACGTAAATCGCGCAGTTTGTCTTCACAAGATTAGTTGTTACGGTTCACCAAACGAACTTTCCTATTGGCGAACCATCGGCAAAATCTATCGATATCCAGAAACTCCGGCAGGTGTCCGCTTCGTTGCAGATAACCGTCTTTCACGTCCAATCGACCCCAAGCTTTCAGAAGGTCTCTCCTGACCCTATAAGCTCGCTTCCGATACTCGCCGATATGAATGCAACGAGCCAATCGTCCTGAGACTCTTCGTTTAGCAAAAACGACGATGTCACCATCGTGGGGAATTCGTCGCGTGTGGGCATTTGCTTTCCAGAGTTTCTTGGGAACCGATTTGGCGGGTTGTATATCTTGAATAACGTAAACGCCGATCAGTGCGTAGACCAACCGATCTCTCGGCTTCGCGCAATCGCGGAGACCCGCGTAGAAAACGAGTATATCACCTCGCCTCAATTTTCGAATCTGCTTTGCGCGCTGTCGATGCTCGCCGTCGCTATCGCCGTAAGTAAGGAACTCGAAGTCTGGATCAAGGTGCATCTTTCTGCGAACCAAGTGCCTTGGGAGCGATTGCCCGAATTTTTCGAGGCAAGGTTGAACTTCTTCATACCATCTCTCCAAACCGTGGCGAGCCCTTCCACCTTCTTCAATGGGAACGTAAGCGAACGACCACGACCGACTATCAACCGGTCCGTTCCAACGACCGGATGTCCTGTCGATTCCAACGCGAACAAGCAAACCTCTCATTTTAGTATCCGCTCCTTTCATTTAGTCGCTGCTTCATGCACCTTTCCGATCAGCTTCCTCACCGTCGTATCATGCTGCGTCAGGTATTTGACTAAGCCTTTGTGCATTTCAACAAATACCTGCGGGTACACGAACCACGCGGTGCCGACGCCGACGGCGGTGGAGCCGGCCAAAATGTATTCGACGACGTCTTCCCAAGTCGAAATGCCGCCGATGCCGATGATGGGGACCTTGCCGCTGCGGCATTCCGGAATCTTCTCGAAACAGTCCCAGACCATGCAGAGGCCAATCGGTTTGATGGCCGGGCCGGACAGACCGGCCGAGACGTTGGCGAAATACGGTTTCTGGGCTTTGATGTCGATGGCGACGCCGCGTAGCGTGTTGATCACCGACAACGCATCCGTGCCGCCGGCAATCGCGGCATTGGCGGGGACGGTGACGTCCGTGATGTTGGGAGTCATCTTGGTGATGATTGTGACTTCGCGACCACGCGGCACCGCCTTTTTGACCACGGAGACGATGCGTTCAACCGAGCAGGGATCTACGCCGAACGAGACGCCGCCTTCCTTGATGTTCGGACAGGAGACGTTGATTTCGAGGCTGGCGATCTGGCCGTCGTCGTTTTCCAGGAGCCGGGCGGCGAGTTGGCCGTATTCCTCGACGGTGTTGGCGGAGATGTTGACGATGACCGGCAATCCGTAGTGCCGCAGTTTCGGCAGGTCTTCGCGCAGGAACCGGTCGGCGCCTTTGTTTTGGAGGCCGATGGAATTCAGGAGGCCGGCCCGGGTTTCGATCACGCGCGGCTCTGGGTTGCCCTTGCGCGGCTCCAACGTCACGCCTTTGGTGACAAAGCCGCCGAGGGCCTGAATGGTTGCTTTGCTCTGCCGCAGGCCGCCGAGTTCGTCCGCACTGCCAGAGGTCCCAGAGGCAGTCAGCAGGGGGCTGCGCAGCAGGAGTTTGCCGATGTTTGTTTCGAGTCGTCGTTCTTCCATATGCTCTGGTTTCTGAAGAATCTTAGGTTCCTGTCTGTGTTTTGCCGGCAGAACCCTCACCCTGAGGTGAGGGGGATTTCCGCTGGTCATTGGACCGTCGTTCTTCCATAAAATGTCACTCGCGTCGAATAACGGGCCTTCCGTACAGACCCGGGCGTAATCTTCCGTGCCATTGGCGCGGCGTACCTTGCACACGCACGAGAAGCAGACGCCGATGCCGCACCCCATGCGTTTCTCCAGCAGCACCTTCAAGGGGATGCTGGCGCGCTGGGCGATCTCCGCGACCACCTCGATCATCCGGTTCGGTCCGCAGGTGAATGCCACGACCGAACCGTGGTGCGCTGAACCCTCACCCTGACCCTCTCCCTTGTGCTCCAAGGGAGAGGGGACTCTCCTCTCCCCCGTCATCCGGGGGAGAGGATTAAGGTGAGGGGGATTGCGTTCAAGATATTGCCGGTACTGCTCGGGTACCAGGCCGTGAAACAGGTTTTCCTTGGGAATGCCCCGCACGATCCCGCCGCTGCGGGACGGAACCTCGCTGTCGCAGGCGACGTAAATGTCGGCACCCGGCACGCCCGTAGCGAGCAGGTCGTCGATGTAGATGTAGGCGTCGCGCGGTTTCTCGCCGAAGGTCGCGGCCAGCTCGTCGCGATACCGGAGCGACTCCAGCCCGGCGATGCCGAGAAACATTTTCACCTGAAACGAGTAGTAGCGAAGCGCTTCAACCAATAGAATCAACGGCGCCATGCCCACCCCACCGCCGATCACATGCACTTCCTCCACCCCGTCGGCGCGCAACCGGCGCACGTCGAAAGGTCGCCCCAGCGGGCCCAGCATGCGAACCTTCTGTCGGCGTTTCAGCTTCGTCATCAGTGCCGTGCCGACGCCGTCCGGCAGCACCTTGTACAACACGTCGAAATGGTCTGGTAAAACGGGATGCAACACGAGCGCCAGCACGGGCGGCAGGCGGAGATGTTTCAAGTAGTCGCTGGCGAAATGCGGATGAAAGTCACGGCAAATGCCAAAGGGTCGTTTGAGTAGCGGGCGCGGCGCAAGGTCCACCGCGCCTCGCAGATTTCCCCGGCGGACCGACCGCGCGCCCAGAGGCACGCGCGCCGGCATGGTGTCCATCATGATGAACTGGGGCGGTCGGACCTCCTGTAAAAACGGGGCCTTGAAGACCAGCCGGTAGTGCGCGCTATGCAGCCCGCCGAGTGGCGTATTCGCCAGGACTTCCGCCTTGAATGACATGATGCCGCCTGCTCGCTCATGCTCCACGGGCGCGCCGCCGGCCGCGGCTTCGCGGATTTCCTCCAGCGAGGCAAAGAACGCCCGCGGGTACTTGTCCGCCTGGTCGCCGTGCCGAAGCCGCTGCATCTCCGCCGTCGTGGGGGTGATCAAGACACCGAAAAGCTTGAATGTGCCGCGATCCGCCTGCCGGATTCTCTTGAACGCCCTGGTCAACTTGTTGGCTGCCTGATCACTGAAGAAAAACGCGATCCGCCGCCCCTGTTTCTGAGCCACGAAGACCGCATCGGGAGCGTCCGCCAACGGTTGGCTCACGCCTCGGAGCGTCCAGCCGTCCTTGGACAGGATGCTGCGCAGCAGGTCACCGCAGGGCGAATAATCGGCTCTCTTCTTCACGGGCGTTAGGGCTGGTACATATCACGAAAGCGTCTGGAAACAAAGCGGATTGACGCACGCCAAATAAAGCGGTGCGGTCAGTTGGCAAGTTGCGGTTTCGCTTGGTATATTGCTGCCGCAAGGCGGTTGTGACAATGAAGCCAGAAGCCCAGAAACATCTTGAGTACGCGTCGGGCTATCTCGATCTGAAGATGTTCGATGAGGCGCTGTCCGAAACCGATGCCGTGCTCGCGATCGATCCCGGTCAGCCCCAGGCAATTGCCCTCAAGTCCGCCATCCTTTGGCATACGAATCAGTTGAACGAGGCGGAACCGTTCGTGGCGAAACTGGCGGAGCTGCATCCCAAGGATTCCGCCATCTGGATTAATCTCGCTTACATCCGACGCCGCACGCAATCGCTGGAAGCCGCGGCGGAAACTTTGCAGCGTGCCTTCGACGCCAACCCGCGCGACGCGCTGGCGCACTTCAACATGGCCTGCTACCGCGCCCAGCAACACCGCACCGAGGAAGCGCTGCAATTGCTGGGGAACGCGCTTCACCTCAACCCAAAGCTGAAGAAACTGGCCCGTGTCGAGCCAGATTTCTCAACGCTGCGCGAGTCGCCGGAGTTCCTGAAGCTGATCAACGGCAAGTGAGCACCGCGCCGCCATGATACTCCTGAATCGTGCGGACGCTGAGACCCTTCGTTCTCA
Source organism: Verrucomicrobiia bacterium (assembly GCA_050013395.1). Classification (GTDB taxonomy): domain Bacteria; phylum Verrucomicrobiota; class Verrucomicrobiia; order Palsa-1439; family Palsa-1439; genus JBEKZD01. Next base: position 19,994 of record JBEKFI010000025.1, read on the forward strand.
GAGCCGCAATCCCCAGCGCAGCCGCCTTCGCGCCGGCCAGCGTCGTCATGATGGAAACTCTGTGAGCGACGGCAGCGGTGCGGATGCGCACTTCATCGACGCGCGGCGTCTTGCCTGCGGGCGTGTTGATCACCAGAGCGAGCTCGCCATTCTTGATCAGGTCAAGCACGTTCGGGCGGCCTTCGGTCAACTTGAACAGCAGTTGGACCTTGATGCCGCTTTCCTGCAACACCTTTGCCGTGCCGCCGGTCGCGCACAGCTCAAAGCCCATCGCGGCAAACTCCTTCGCAATCGGCACCGCGTGCTTCTTGTCCGAGTCGCGCACACTGAGAAACACTTTGCCCGACAGCGGCAGCGCCGGCGACGCCGCCATCTGTGATTTCGCGTAGGCCACACCCCAATCCTCGTCGATCCCCATGACTTCGCCCGTCGAACGCATCTCCGGCCCGAGCAGGATATCCACGCCAGGAAACTTGTTGAAGGGGAAGACCGACTCCTTCACGGAGTAATACTTCGGCCGGACTTCCCTGGTGAACCCAAGCTCGGTCAGTTTTTTGCCCGTCATGACCTTCGCGGCGATCTTGGCCAGCGGATGGCCGATCGCCTTGCTGACGAACGGCACCGTGCGCGAGGCGCGCGGGTTGACCTCCAGCACCCAGACGTTGCGGCCTTTCACGGCGAACTGCACGTTCATCAGACCGGCCACCCTCAACTCGTGCGCCATGGCACGCGTGTACTTCCGCATCGTCTCAATCTCGGCCTTGGCCAGCGAGTGCGGCGGCAACACCATCGCCGCGTCACCGCTATGGCAACCGGCAAACTCGATGTGCTCCAAAAATCCCCCGATCACCACCGTGTCGCCGCCCACGCCGACATCGGCAATGCAATCGACGTCCACCTCGATGGCTTCCTCCAAAAACTTGTCCACCAGCACCGGCCGCTCGGGCGACGCCTCGACGGCAAACCGCATGTAATGCCGCACCTCGTCGTCGCTAAACACGATCTGCATCGCGCGACCGCCGAGCACGAACGACGGGCGCAGCAGCACGGGATAACCCAGCTTGCCCGCCACCGCCAGCGCCTCGTCCTCGTTGGTGGCGATGCCGTTCGGTGGCTGCGGAATGCCGAGCTTGTCCAGCATCGCGGCGAATAGCTTCCGGTCCTCCGCGACCTCGATGCTCTGCGGCGTGGTGCCGATGATGTTGACGCCGTTCTTCTGGAGACCGAGCGAGAGATTGAGCGGCGTCTGCCCGCCAAACTGGACGATCGCACCCCAGCATTTCTCTCGCTCGTATATATGCAGCACGTCTTCGAGCGTCAGCGGCTCGAAGAACAGTTTGTCGCTGGTGTCGTAGTCGGTCGAGACAGTCTCGGGATTCGAGTTGACCATGATCGTCTCCAGCCCGAGTTCCTTCAGTGCGAAGGCCGCGTGGACGCAGCAATAATCGAACTCGATGCCCTGCCCGATCCGGTTCGGCCCGCCCCCGAGAATCATCACCTTCCGCGTGTCCGTCTTCCGGACTTCATCGTCGCCCGTGTCGTAGGTCGAGTAATAGTACGGCGTGTACGCCTCGAACTCCGCTGCGCACGTGTCCACCAGCCGGAAGCTGGGCACGATCCCCAACTTCTTCCGCAACGCCCGCACTTCGTCCTCCGTGCTCCCCGCCAGCGCCGCAATCTGCCGGTCGGAAAAGCCGAGTTGTTTGGCTTTGAGAAGTAAGTTGATCTTTGATTCCATGCTGTTGGTCGTACGACCATATAACAGCACGCCGGCATTGACAAGCCGCCCGGTGGCGTCACCCTTCGTTCTTCCTCGCGCATGTTGCCCCATTTCGTGCAGTAATCGAGACGGGGTGACTGTCTATGAAACGGATACTGGCCATTGATGACGATCGTTGGGTGCTGGAAACGCTCAAAGATGCACTGACCGAGAGAGGTTACGAGGTATTCACCGCCGATTGCGCGGACGACGCCTTGCGGATCCTCCAGGACAACGAGATCAGCCTTGTCCTGCTGAACCTGAACATGCCCGGCAAGAACAGGTTCTCCGTGTACAGCGAATTGGAAGCCTCCAAGCATGTCCCGGCGTTGTTCGTCAGCGCGTGCCCCCGGTCATTTTCTGCCGCTTCCGAGGAAATCGTTTACCTCTACGAAGCTCGCGACATTCGGCATCAGCGCGAGTAACCCGCCGCAAACCGTTCAAAGCCGTCGGCATCTCGGCAAACCGCAGATGGGCGCGAATTCATGCCAATAATCCGAGGATGCCATGCTGCCTGCCCCGAGTCGTGTTCGGGGAGCTTGCCAAAGTTCACCCCGAAAGCTTTCGGGACAAGTCTCACGCGTCCCACCACGAAGCACACGAAGGTCACGAAGTGGAGCCGTACGTCCGCCAAGTTCGTTGCGTTTCGGATTTGGTGAGCAAGTCTCGCCCACGGCCCGGCTCGTTTCGAGATTCGATCTTCGTGCTTCGGAGTTTTTCTCTTCTGTACCGTCCATCCCACCTGCAAAAGACCGGAGTAGTCTGGACGTGCGGTAACGGCGTTGGCAACAGTCATGCGTTTGGCCAGCGATGGTTCCGACGACTGAATTGACCCAGTCCGTCCAGTTCGTTATGCTTCCCCTATCGTACAGAAGAAAAAATGCGAGACGACATTCCACATTATTCCGCCACGTACCTTTCAAAAGATGTCCATCCTGACCAGATCGAGGCATTCGTTCGAGAAGTTCGGCGGAAGTTTGAGAGACTCAAACTTAGATCTGTTGAGGTAGACTACAACAAGCTTTTCTCGATAGGTGTGTGCGATGGTAAGCTTTCACATTACAGGAAAGCCTACGCCAAGCGCGCGCGTGACATCCGCAAGTATCGTTTGCATTTCTGCGATCTCTATGCAACGAGGCTCTACAGCCCTCCTCATGTTGAGGTGACGGTAAGAGTAAGAGACACATGGGACAATCCGTCATATCCGAAAATCACAATCGACGGCTATGGCTGCAACAGAGAAGATTTCGCGGAGTTCTTGAGCACAGCGGTCAATTCGCTCGGTCTGGAGAAATACCCTGGCCGAGCATCAGAGTTTGACGACTCGGTTATCGAGCAGGACTACGAAAGAATCGTTGGCAATCCGGCAGTCCGTAATCAGATCATGGCGTCTGTCGCGGGTCACAACTATGACGCGGCTCTGCGGACAGCGTCGTCCATTCTAGAGGACAAACTGAGACAGAGATGCATTGCCGCAGGCCGTCTTGAAGCTGCGAAGCAAACCGGTGTTGACCTCGCTGTCACGGCATTTCACAAGGATCGCGGCTGCCTCAAGCCACCTTGGCCCGTGTCGGCCGAACCAGAGACCGGTGCACAGCTTATGTTCCAAGGATTCTTCATGTACCTTCGCAATGCATTTATGCACAATACCGTGGTGATGGGGGAAGATCGAACTGCAGTGTTTGAGTGCCTAATGACTTGCGGGTTTCTAATGTCCGTTGTTGAAGCCAGCACTATCCGATGAACTGTTGGAGAAAACCAATTCGATCTCCCTGTTAACTGACTTTTTCACTCCGGCCCAGTTGATCTTCGAGAGAGCCACTGCCACCCGGAAGGCATGCATGGTCGCGGACTCGTCCGCCAAAGCTTCAGCGGCGGTGGAAGACCAAGCTCTCTACACCGTCCATCCCGCCCGCAAACGGCTGGAGTAGCGCAGTCGGAGTGCGTGACGCCGGCCGCGCGTTCGGTCGCTGCGGAAAGAAGTCAGAAAATCAAGGCGGTGGCTGGGTTGTTGTAACAGGGCGCCTCCCTAGTCCCAAGATGAAAAGTACTGCAGCGCGGCAGGTGTGGCGGAGATTCAATCCATTTTGTGTTCATTTGTGGATTCAGGAATTCGGCGGCATGGCTCAGTCACGCGCCTTGCACCGTTGCCAGCGAGCGACTACACTGGTTGCGTGAATCCGCTGGAGAAGGTCAACGATTGGTTGTGGGAGCTGCCCGCCAGCTACAAGTCGGGAATGCGAGTGCCGGGGCGGATTTATGCCACGGAGAAGATGTTGGAGCATATCGTCGGCGATAACTGTCTGGAGCAGGTCGCCAACGTGGCGTTCCTGCCGGGCATCCAGAAATATTCGCTGGCCATGCCCGACATTCATTGGGGTTATGGATTTCCCATCGGCGGCGTCGCCGCGACCGATCCACAAGAAGGCGGCGTGATTTCGCCCGGCGGAGTCGGCTACGACATCAATTGCGGTGTGCGGCTGATGCGCACCAACCTCAAACACGAGGAAGTCGCGCCGAAGATCCGCGAGCTGGTCGCCCAACTCTTCCGCGACACTCCCTGCGGGCTGGGGCGCGGCAGCGATTTGAAAATGTCCTTCGATGACGAGCGCAAATGCGTCCAACAAGGCGCGCACTGGGCCGTCGAACATGGGTTCGGCGAACCTGAAGACCTCGACTTCATCGAAGAACACGGCACACTTCCCGACGCCGAGCCGTCAAACATCACCAACCGCGCCTTGGAGCGCGGCAAGGGCCAGCTTGGCTCGCTCGGCAGCGGCAACCATTTCCTCGAAGTGCAGGTGGTCGACGAGGTGTTCGACGAGCATGCTGCCGACGTGATGGGTCTGCTCAAAGGCCGGATCACCGTGATGATCCACTGCGGCTCGCGCGGCTTTGGTTACCAGGTCTGTGACGATTATTTGAGGATGTTGCGCAACGTGCCCGAGAAGTACGGCATCCATCTGCCCGATCGCCAGCTTGTCAGCGCGCCCGTGCATTCATCTGAAGGCGAGGAATATCTTTCGTCGATGCGCTGTGCGGCCAACTACGCGTTCGCCAATCGGCAGGTGTTGATGGCGAAGACGGAGAAGGCGTTCCTGCACGCGCTGCGCATCTCGCCGCGCGAACTGGGGATGGAACTGGTGTACGACGTGCCGCACAACATCGCCAAACTGGAGGAGCATGTGGTTGGAGAGTCGCAGGCAGGGACGCCTGCGCCACCAACGAAGAAGACTTTGTGCGTGCACCGTAAGGGTGCGACGCGCGCGTTCCCGCCAAACCACCCATTTTTGGCTGACCGCTACAAGCCCATCGGCCAGCCCGTGCTCGTGCCGGGCGACATGGGCCGGTATTCGTTCGTGCTTGTGGGCACGGAGGGCGCGATGACACAAACGTGGGGCACGGTCTGCCACGGCGCGGGGCGCATGATGAGCCGCGCCCGGGCCAAAAAGGAAAGAAGTTTTCAGGATTTGCAGAGAGTAATGAGCGAGCGCGGTGTTTTTATGATGGCGCAGGGACGGGGCACGGCGCTGGAGGAAGCGCCGTGGGCGTACAAAGACGTGGAAAATGTGGTGGACGTTTGTCATAATGCAGGCATCGCTCGAAAGGTCGCCCGTCTGCGGCCGATTGGCGTGGTGAAGGGCTGATGGAAGGTGCCGAAAACATTCCTGTGAATATTCCCGCCAGCGTTGCGTCCAATTCTGCGCATGAAGGCGCGCACGCTGAACCAACCGACCGCGAACTGGTGGAACGATGTCAGCGAGGCGATCTGGACTCTTACGAGATCCTCGTCAATCGCTACCGGCAGCGCGTGTACGGACTGGCCTACAGCATGTTGCGCAACGAGCAGGACGCGACTGATCTTTCTCAAGAGACGTTCGTCAAGGCTTGGCAGGCGATTCGAGGGTTTAAGAGGAATGCCTCGTTTTACACCTGGCTCTATCGAATCACCACCAACCTGTGCATCGATTTCGTCCGCAAACGCGATCGGCGGCCGACTGTGCCGTTTGAGGAAGCGGTGGATCCTGACGCGGATGCGGACGTCGAAGTGCCGCCCTCGAACCAGCCGTTGCCGACCGACGAAGCGCAGCGAAAGGAGTTGCGCGAGCAGATCGACGCCGCGCTGCAGCAACTTTCGCCCGAACATCGCGCCGTGATCCAGCTCCGCGAGTATGAAGGACTGCAGTACGCGGAAATTGCGAAAGTGCTCGGCTGCTCGATTGGCACCGTGATGTCGCGACTGCACTATGCGCGGAAGAATCTGCAGAAGTTGTTGAAGGAAGTGACATGAAGCTACACAATCCAGAGTTTGTCGGCGCGCTGCTCGACGGTGAGTTGAGGGGATTGCGTCGAGTGCTCGTGCAGCGGCACGTGTGCCGCTGCGCTTTGTGCGCGGCCGAGTATCGTCATCTGCGTCACGTCCGCGAGATGTTGGCGGCCAACCCGCCCCACGCGCAGATGAGCGATTCTCCCGAGTTCTTCTGGTCGAAGGTCAAACGTGAAATCCGGGCGCGTGGAGACCAGCGTGTCGAACTGCCCACTCCGCAGTTGAACCCTTTTGACTGGCTGGGCCAGCATCGCTATGCCTTTGCGTCAGTAACAGCCGCCTTGGTCGCTGTCATTGTAATGATCTGGATGACACAGGCGCGCCGCACTACGCCAAGACCCATTGTCGCCACGGCCGCACCGCTGATTCCTCGAGCGACCGTTGAGCACGTCAGCACCGCCATCCCGGACACCGTCGCGACCGCTGTCGACACTGAAGACAGGGACGTGACGGTCATCTGGGTCTCGGGTTTGCCGTGGACGCCGAACATGACGGAAATGAAAACTGTGTTTGCAAACCTCGATACGTGAGCATGCGCTGGATTCTCGTTCACCTGGTTGTTCTAATGTTCGCGTTGAACTCACAGGCTGCCTCCATCCAAGCGCGGTTGATTCGGGCTTCAAACAACTTCAAGGCTACCGACGCAGGCTTGAAGGATCTTGCGCCCAAGCTTAGAAAGGAGTTCGGGTACAAGTACTACCATCTTCTGGGCGAGCAACAGGAAGTGCTCGATCAAAAGGACAAGAGTCGCCTGAATCTTGGCGAAGGGTTCGTGGTGTTCGTTACCCAGAAGTCCGTCGAAAAACACCTGCACGAGTTGGAGCTGGAATGGTGGTCGGGCAAAGCTTTGCTGGTGAAAACCACCATCAAAATCCCCGAGAAACGATCGATCTTCATCAAAGGCCCGGGCGTCGGCGACGATTGGATCGTCTTGGCGCTGTCGATCCACGAATGACGGATTGACCCCGAAGGCCTTCTGGGTTGACAAGCCGCGCGATCCCTGCCTAGTGTAGCGCGCATGCTGACAGAGAAAATCGAATCCGACTTCAAGGATGCGATGCGCGCGAAGGATGCGGCACGCCTTTCCACGCTGCGCATGCTCAAATCCGCGATCCAGTACTACAAGATCGAAAAAAAACAGGAAAAGTTGACCGACGGCGACGTCACGGCGGTCATCAAGAAACAGATCAAGCAGCGCCAAGATTCCATCGACGGATTCGAAAAAGGCGGCCGCGCCGACTTGGTGGATAAAGAAAAGGCGGAACTCGCCGTTTTGAAGTCGTACCTGCCCGAAGAACTATCTCAGGCTCAGACTGAAGAGATCGTCAAAGCCGTCATTGCCGAAGTCGGCGCCACCACCAAGGCCGACATGGGCAAGGTGATGAAAGCTGTCCAAGCCAAGACGGCTGGTCGCGCCGACAATCGGCTGGTCAGCCAGATCGTCTCTGCCCACCTCGCCTAGCATCGCGCTTGCGCCGCAGCGCATGAACGAACAATCACACGACCGCCGCTGGCTGTGGTGGGGTGCTTTTTCCATTGCGTTGCTCGCCACGATCATCGCCCACGTCCGCGGTCTCCACGGCCAGTTCCTCGAATGGGACGACTACGCCCACATCACCCAAAATCCCGTCATCCGCACACTGACGCCCGAAAACCTGCGGACGATATTCACCGGTTACACGGCGAAACTGTACCTGCCACTGACGTGGTTTTCGTTCGCCATCGACTATCAGATCTGGGGACGTGACCCGTTCGGTTATCACTTCACGAACCTGCTTCTCCACGTGGCGAACACGCTGCTCGTGCTGGTGCTCGTCTATCGCGTTGTAGCCGCGAATCTCATTCGCGGCAGCATTCCCGATGGCCGCGAAAGCGTTTCGCGGCTACAAGAACTGCCCGCGCCCGTGGCCGTGCTGACCGCTGCCATCTTCGGTGTACATCCCCTGCGCGTGGAGTCCGTCGCGTGGGTGACCGAACGCAAAGACGTCCTCTTCGCGTTCTTCTATCTGCTCGCCCTGCTCGCCCATCTCCGCTGGCTGACGAGCGGGCGCCGCGCCGCCTATTGGGGATGCTTGCTGCTGTTCATCGCCTCCGCGCTTTCAAAATCCACCGCCGTCACGCTTCCGTTGGTCCTCGTGCTCTTCGACTGGTTTTGGAAACGCCGGGTAGCTCTGTGGGAAAAAGCGCCTCATTTCGCCGTCAGCCTGATCATCAGCGCCGCGACGTTCGTCGCGCAATCGAGCGGCGCCGGCGAAACCGTCGCCGGGACGGGAGTCATTCCATTCTGGGCACGCACCGGCCTGGTGGGGTACTGCTCGCTGTTCTACGTAAAAAAATTCTTCTGGCCGTTCCACCTGTCCGCGATCTATCCATCGTTTGAGGACTTTGATTGGACGCCGCTTTGCGCCGCCGCCTATCTCGCCGGGTTTTTCGCGGTCTTCGCGGCCGCGTTCGCGGTTCGTCGCCGCGCTCCCGCCGCGCTGCCGTCGTGGCTTTTCTATCTCGTGACATTGTCGCCGACAATCGGGCTGATCCCGGTCGGCGTGCACATCGTGGCGGATCGTTTCACTTATCTGCCGCTCCTCGGACTCGCATTGCCCGTCAGCATCGGACTCGTCACGCTGGCGAACAGGACAGGCGCGGCCCGCGTCGCGGCCGCAACCGTCGTTGTTGCATGGCTGGCGGGATTAACCTTCCTGAGCGCACGGCGTTCGGCCGAATGGACAAACACGGAGACGCTTTTCCAAAGCGCCCTCGAAGAAGATCCGCACTGCTACCCGGCGCTCGTGAACCTGACGGTGTATTACACCGATGCCAAACGCCTCGACGAGGCGATCGCGTACGGCAGGCGTGCTGTCGAGGTTGCGCCGAACGGACTGATCGGCCGCAAGGATCTCGCGCGTGCGCTGATCCAGGCAAAGCAATACCGCGAAGCCGTTACGACGCTGCGGCCCGCGGTCGAGCACGGCATTGATGATCCCGCGGTGTGGCGCGCGTTGTACGACTGCTTCACCGCACTCGGCGACGAGAAGAACGCGCAGGTGGCCCAGCAACGACTCCG
>JBEKFI010000026.1:0-28719 GCA_050013395.1 Verrucomicrobiia bacterium
ACACGCGGCCACCGAGTCGTGGCCAAACGGAAGTAGCTTGAGAGGTTAGCGGTGATGGAAATGAACAATTTTACCCCGCGAGCGCAGCAGGTGCTGGCTCTGGCCCGCAAGGAAGCGGATCGCTTCAACCATAACTATGTCGGCACGGAACACCTGTTGCTCGGCCTGGTCAAGCTCGGCCAGGGCGTCGCGGTCAACGTCCTCCAAAAAATGGGTCTCGACCTCGAGACCGTCCGCATGGAGGTCGAGAAGCAAATCGGCACCGGTCCCGAGACCAAGATGGTGGGCAACATTCCGTACACCCCGCGCGTGAAGAAAGTTCTCGCGCTGGCGCAGAAGGAAGCGAAACAGCTCAATCATAATTACGTCGGCACGGAACACGTTCTCCTTGGTTTGCTCCGCGAAGGCGAAGGTGCTGGGGCCCGCATTCTCAAATCGCTCGATGTCGATATCGAGCGTTGCCGTAACGAGATTCTCAAGGAACTCGATCCGAATTTCATGCCGTCGGAAGGCGGGACGGAAGAAGGCGAGGCCCCACCGGGCAGCAAGAAGGAAATGAAGACGCCCGCGCTGCGGATGTTCGGGCGCGATTTGACGGAACTGGCGCGAAAGGGTGGACTCGATCCCGTTGTCGGCCGCGAGAACGAAATCGAGCGCGTCATCCAGATTCTCTGCCGTCGCACCAAGAACAACCCCGTGTTGCTCGGTGAAGCTGGCGTCGGCAAGACCGCGATTGTCGAAAGTCTGGCTCAAGAAATCGCCAAGGGCAACGTTCCCGAGATCTTGCGCGACAAACGCGTGGTCACGCTCGACCTCGCGTTGATGGTCGCGGGCACAAAGTATCGCGGCCAGTTCGAGGAACGCATCAAAGCGGTCATGGACGAGATCAAACGTTCCAAGAATGTGATTCTGTTCGTCGACGAGTTGCACACCATTGTCGGCGCTGGCTCAGCCGAAGGCGCGATGGACGCCAGCAACATCATCAAGCCCGCGCTGTCACGCGGCGAACTGCAGGTCGTTGGCGCGACCACGATGAACGAGTATCGCAAGTACATCGAGAAGGACGCCGCGCTCGAGCGCCGTTTCCAGACCATCGTCGTCGAGCCGCCGACAATCGACCAGACTGTCGAGATCTTGAAAGGACTGCGTTCGAAGTACGAGGAACATCATCACGCGAAATTTAGCGATGAAGCGTTGGTGGCAGCGTCGCGGTTGTCTGACCGCTACATCACAGGGCGGTTCCTGCCGGACAAGGCGATCGACGTGGTGGACGAGGCCGGCGCGCGGGCGCGCATTCAGGCGCTGACGCGGCCGCCCGACATTCAAGAGATGGAGAAGGAGATCGAGAAGCTCAAGCAGGAGAAGGAAGCGGCGATCAAGGCGCAGGACTTCGAATTGGCCGCCAGCTTGCGCGACAAGGAGAAACATGCTCGTGACAAGCTGGAACAGGTGATGGCCGAATGGCGGCAGAGCCGCGAGGAAAAGGAGGTCGTCATCACCGAAGAAGACATCATGCACATTGTCGCCAAGTGGACGGGTATCCCGCTCAGCCGCATGGAGCAGAAGGACGCTGAAAAGCTGTTGCGCATGGAAGGAGAGTTGCGCAAGACCATCATCGGCCAGGATGAATCGGTCACCGCCATCAGCAAGGCGTTGCGTCGCAGTCGCGCCGACCTGAAAGACCCGAATCGTCCCATCGGCTCGTTTGTGTTTCTCGGCCCGACGGGCGTCGGCAAGACGCTCATGGCGCGGGTGCTGGCGGAATTCATGTTTGGCGATCAGGGAGCTTTGATTCAGCTCGATATGAGCGAGTACATGGAGAAGTTCAACGTCTCGCGGCTGGTCGGTTCGCCGCCCGGCTACATCGGGTACGAAGAGGGTGGACAGTTGACCGAGAAAGTTCGTCGCCGCCCGTACTCGGTCGTGCTGTTCGACGAAATCGAAAAGGCGCACCCCGACGTGATGAACATGCTGCTGCAGATTTTGGAAGACGGTCACTTGACCGATTCGCTCGGCCGCAAGGTTGACTTCCGGAATTGCGTCATCATCATGACCTCCAACATCGGCGCGGAAACCGTCCGCAAAGCGACAGGGCTGGGCTTCGCACCGAGCAAGGAAGAGCACTCCTACGAGGAAATGAAGGGCAAACTGCTCGACGAAGCCAAGCGCGTATTCAAGCCCGAGTTTCTGAACCGCCTCGACGACATGATCGTTTTCCGCAACCTGAACAAGCTGGACATGCTCAAGATCGTCGAGCTCGAAGTGTCGAAGGTCAAGAGCCGCCTCAAATACAAGGACGTCGAGATCGTTCTCACGCCCGCGGCGACCGACTTCCTCATCGAGAAAGGTTACGATCCGCAGTTCGGCGCCCGTCCGCTGCGCCGTGCCGTGGAAAAATATCTCCAGGACCCGCTCGCCGAGGAAATCCTGCGCGGCAACATCAAGCCGAGCGAAATGGTCGAAGTCAGCGTCGCCGACGGCAAGCTGGTTTTCAACCAGCTCGCCGCCAGCGCAAGCTGAAACTGATGTTTCCCCCCAGAAGGGGCGGCTCGTCGGGTCGCCCCGACTTTTTTACCTCAGTCGATTCACGGGACGCACAGAAAAGTCTCGACGCATGCGGGCTTGATGTTTCGTCACCGCCGGGTGTAAAAACTCACCCGAAGCGAAACTGTCTGCCGATGCCCACCCCGCTACGGCAAACCACGGAAAGCCCGCCACAACGACCACCGGGAGCAACGCTGGCTCGCAGCTTGGCGGGGGAGGTATTCAGATGCGCGATCACGAGGCGTGTTTACCGCTTGGCTTGCAAGCAGGCGATTCCTTCTCTATGCTCGCGGCACAGTGACGTCGGCCTTTTCAAGATTCGGCTCGTTTGTGCTGGATGAACTCGCCCAGCTCGGGGCGATGGTGATGTTGTTCGCCGACATTCTGAAAACGGCGTTCACGCGGCGGCCGCGCTGGGCCGAGACGATTGAGCAGACGTACAAGATCGGCTGGCAATCGCAGCCCGTGGTGTTGATCACAGGGGCGTTCACCGGGATGGTGTTCGCCGTGCAGACGCTGCTCCAGTTTCACAAGGTGAAGATGGACACGGCGGTGGGGCCGGTGGTCAGCATTGCGATGGTGCGGGAGTTGGCGCCGGTGTTGACGGCGTTGATGGTGGCGGGACGCGTCGGCGCGGCGATCGCGGCGGAACTGGGCACGATGAAGGTGACGGAGCAGCTTGACGCGTTGCGCGCGATGGGCACGGCGCCCGTGGATTATCTGGCCGTGCCGCGATTTGTGGCGTTGGTGGTGGCGCTGCCGCTGTTGACGGCGGAAGCGATGGCGTTCGGCATTTACTGCGGCTACTTGGTGGCGGTCCATTTGAAGGGCGTGGACGCCGCGTATTTTGTCAGCAACATGTTCAAGTTCACCGGGGCCCAGGATGTGATCAGCGGGCTGGTGAAATCAACTTGCTTCGGCATGTTTATCGCGTCGATCTCCTGCTACAAGGGCTTCAACGCCGGTGAAGGCGCGGAAGGCGTCGGCCGGGCCACCACGCAGGCGGTGGTCGTCTCATCGCTGACGGTGTTGGTCTCGAATTATTTCATCGCCGAGTTGTTCAACGCGATCATTCCGGCGTGAATCCGGAGAGCAGAACGGCATGATCCAGATTCACGGACTTCGCAAGAGTTTCGACAGCCTCGAAGTGTTGCGCGGGGTGGACTTGGAGATCCCCGACCGCGAGACGGTGGTCGTCATCGGCCGCAGCGGTTGCGGCAAGAGCGTGTTGCTGAAACATCTGTGCGGTTTGCTCAAACCGGACGCGGGAAGCGTGGTGGTGGACGACGTGGACATCGTGCCGATGCCCGAAGATGCGCTGGCGCCGGTGCGCAGAAAATTCGGATTCCTGTTTCAGGGCGCGGCGTTGTTTGATTCGATGACGTTGTTTGATAACGTCGCGTTTCCGTTGCGGGAAGAACGCAAGCTGAGCGAGGACGAAGTCACCAAGCGCGTGGAAGAGGTGCTGGGCGTCGTGGATTTGCTGAAAGCCAAAGACAAGAAACCGGCCGAACTGAGCGGCGGGATGCGCAAGCGGGCCGGCTTGGCGCGGGCCTTCGTGATGTTGCCGAAATATCTTTTGTACGACGAGCCGACAACTGGTCTCGATCCCGTCCGTGGCGACACGATCAACAATCTGATCCTGCGGCTGCGCGACCGTTACCAGGTGACCAGCGTGGCCGTGACCCACGACATGGCCAGCGCCTACAAGATCGCCGACCGCATCGCGATGCTGCACGACGGCCGCATCCACGCGGTCGGCACACCGCAGGAAATCCAGGCGAATCCGGACCCGATCGTCCAACAATTCATCCGTGGCGTCGCGGACCCGGTTCAGGAGGTGCATAGTGGCACAGCAGCGGTTCACTGAGGTCAAGGTCGGAGTGTTTGTCCTGGTTTGCGTCGCCGTGGCAATCGGGCTGGTCATGCAGTTTGGCAAGCTGACCCAGTTTGGGAAGGGCACGTACGAGATCACTGTCGTGTTCCCGAACGCCAACGGCATCATCAAAGACGCCAATGTGCAGTACGCCGGCATCACTGTGGGCAAAGTGCGGGAGATCAAACTGGACCAATCGGGCGCCCTGCGCGTGAAAGTGAAGCTGGCCATCGAACAAGGCGTCAAGATCCGCCGTGACGCCAAGTTTATCATCAACCAGTCCGGCTTGCTCGGCGACCGGTTCGTGGACATCACCCCGCAAGGCACCACCGCCGAATTCATCCCGCCCGGAGCCGAAGTCGAGGGCGCCACCGCCGTGGACCTCAACGAAGCGATCCGCAGGGCCGTGGACGTGCTGCAGGAAGCGTCGGGCACCATCCAGACGATCAACAAGGCGGTCAAGCGCATCGACGAGACAGTACTCGGCACGCAGAGCCTCGCCCACGTCACCGCCACGCTGGCGAACGTGGACGCGACAACCAGCAACACCGCCGCACTGACGGCCAGTTTGGGCAGCATCGTCGAGACCAACCGCGGCAAGGTGGACGAGGCGTTGACCGATTTGTCCAAAGCCTCCAAGGATTTCAGCGCCGCCTCCAGGCAAGTGGAGGAACTGATCAAGCGCGTGGACACCCTGGTCGTGACCAATACGCCCGACGTGCAAGCCGCCATCACCAACCTCACCGCCAGCGCCGGGCGCTTGAACATAATTCTCACCCGCCTTGAAAAAGGCGAGGGCACCGCCGGCAAACTTCTGGTGGATCCGAAACTGCACGACGACTTGGTGGAACTGATCGAAAAGATCAACCGGTACGGCTTTTTCTACAACACCTGGATCGGGCCAAAACTGGATCGCAGGCCGCAAACTGAGCGGAAACCCACGCCGCCAGCAGAGCGGGGGAAACCGCCCACCACGAACTTCGTCCCATAGTTTCTGGCCTCGAACCTGCTTACGTTCGCCGGCAGGACGACCGTTATGACGCTGCTGGCATTGAGATTATTTTTCTTGCTCCTCTGCGTGCTGGGGAGTTGGTCCATTGGCCAACTGCAAGAGCAGTGGTCGTCTCATCCTGTGGTGGCGGTGCTGATCGGGCTGGTGGGTGGTTTGGCCGTCATCGGTGTAGACAGGCTGCTCAAGGGTGTTTCGTTGCGAGGACTTTCGGCGGCAAGCTTTGGTTTGTTTATCGGCTTCGTTATCAGCTTTTTCATCGGCAACTCGGTGCTGTTCAGTTTCATCGACCCGGAAAGCAAGCTCGTCGCTCAGATCGTCATGTACATCGTCTTCGCGTACCTTGGGATGGTCATGGCGTTGCGCGGCAGCGATGAGTTCAATCTGGTGATTCCGTACATCAGGTTCCGCCGCGAGGACAAACCGGAGCGGCTCGTCCTGCTCGACACCAATATCATCATCGACGGCCGTATTCTGGAAGTCTGCGCCACCGGTTTTCTTAACGCGGTGCTCGTCGTCCCGCAATTTGTGCTGCAGGAGTTGCAGTACATCGCCGATGCCCCGGATGATGGCCGACGCGCAAGGGGTCGTCGCGGTCTCGACGTGTTGAAGTCGCTGCAGAATAATCCGTACGTCGAGGTCAAGATTCACGAAGAGGACGTGCCCGCCAACAGTGAGGTGGATGACAAACTCGTCTATGTGGCCAAGGTTCTTCGCGCGGAAATCTTGACCAACGACTACAACCTCAATCGCATTGCCGAACTGCAGCGCGTCAAAGTCCTCAATCTCCATGAACTCGCCAAGGCGTTGCGTCCCGTCGTGCTTCCAGGCGAAAAACTCACCGTCAAGCTGGTGAAGGAGGGCCGCGAGGCCGATCAAGCCGTCGCCTACCTCGACGACGGCACGATGATCGTCGTCAACCGCGCGCGCCGGCTCGTCGGCCAGGAACTGAAGGTTGTCATCGACAGCGTGTTGCAGACCTCTGCTGGCCGCATGGCCTTCGCCGAAGTGACCCACACTGCGCCAACTTCCATGCTTCGACCAACCCCTGAACTTGCGCCTCTGAACTGAGTTCTGATACTCTGCGGCGCATGGTGACCGCCATCGTTTTGGCCGCAGGCCGCTCGACGCGCATGGGCGGCGGCAACAAACAGTTCATCGAACTGCTCGGTAAGCCGCTCTTATGTTACTCGCTTTCCGCGTTTGAGCAGTGCGCTGCCGTCGACTCGATCGTGCTCGTGCGACGTCCCGATTGCGCAGCACAAGCCGAGCAACTCGTTCGTGATTTCGGTTTCAAGAAAGTTATTGCATACGCCAATGGCGGAGTGGAACGGCAAAACTCTGTTTGGAATGGGCTCGACAGATGCGAAGGCAGGACCGAGATCGTTGCGGTCCACGACGGGGCACGCTTGCTGGTGACACCCGAGTTGATCGAGGCAACGATTCGTAGTGCCCGCGCGCACGGCACGGGCATCGCCGCGACCAAGGTGGTGGACACGATCAAGGAAGCCGACGAGAATCGCATGATCGTGCGCACGGTCGACCGCGCGAAACTCTGGGCCGTGCAGACGCCGCAGACTGTTCGGTTCAAGCTGTTGCGGGAGGCTTACGCATTGGTTTTGAAAAAGAACTTGATCGTAACCGACGAGGCCGCCGCAGTGGAGTTGCTCGGTCATCCCGTCCGTTTGGTGGAGACGCCGTTTCTGAATCTCAAGCTCACCGCGCCTGCCGACCTCACCGTTGCTGAGGCGTTGCTTCGTCAGCGGCAGTGATGGTATCCTGTCGCGCCTATGAACCGTGTCGGAATCGGAATCGACGTGCACCGCTTTGCAGCGGGGCGCAAGCTCATCCTCGGCGGGGTGGAGATACCGCACGACCAGGGATTGGAAGGACACAGCGACGCCGACGTGCTGGCGCATGCGATTGCGGATGCGTTGCTCGGCGCGGCGGCACTCGGCGACATTGGAAAGTTTTATCCACCGAGCGATGTGAAATTCAAGAACATGGACAGCATGCTGATCGTGCGCGAATGCGCCGAACGCGTGCGGCAGGCCGGCGGACGCATTAGCAACATTGACGCGGCCATCGTTGCGCAAGCACCGAAATTGTCGCCGCATATTCCCAGGATGCAGGAGGTTCTCGGCAGGAATCTCGGCGTCGCGCGGGCGATGGTCGGCATCAAGGCGACGACGAGCGAGTTGATGGGGTTCACGGGACGCAAGGAAGGCATCGTCGCCATCGCCATCGCCAGTATCGAAATATGAAACCAAGTGGAGTAGATGGAGTACTGGAGTGTTGGAGTGCTGGGGGCCGACTCCGGTAACCCATCTGTCCAATACTCCATCACTCCATAACCCCATACGTTCTTCCATGTCCCTGCAATTCTTCAACACGCTGACACGCCGCAAAGAGGATTTCGTTCCGCTCGACCCTGCCGGCAAGAAGGTCGGCCTGTACACGTGCGGTCCGACCGTTTACAGCTACGCGCACATCGGCAATTTGCGGGCGTTCATGTTTGAGGACCTGCTGCGGCGTTACCTCGAATACATGGAATTCAAGGTGACGCACGTGATGAATATCACAGACGTCGAAGACAAGATCATTCGCACTGTCCGCGAAACGGGCAAGTCCTTGCGCGAGGTGACCGACTTCTACACGCAGGAGTTCTTTCGCGACCTCGACACGCTGAACATCAAACGCGCCCACATTGTCCCGCGCGCAACGGAAACGATCCCTGACATGATCAAGTTGATCGAAACGCTGATCGCCCGGAAGCACGCGTACGTTGGCGAAGACGGTTCGGTCTATTACTCGATTAAATCTTTCAAAGAGTACGGGAAGCTGTCGCACCTCAATCTCGACGACCTCCAAGTCGGCGCGCGCGTCCAGCACGACGAGTACGCCAAGGAAATGGTGGCCGATTTTGCGCTCTGGAAGGCGTGGGACGAGAAGGACGGCGATGTGAAATGGGATTCGCCGTGGGGGCCGGGCCGCCCCGGATGGCATATCGAATGTAGCGTCATGAGCATGAAACATCTCGGCGAGACCTTCGATATTCATTGCGGCGGCGAAGACCTGATTTTCCCGCACCACGAGAACGAGATCGCGCAAAGCGAGGGCGCCACGGGCAAGCCGTTCGTTCGCTATTGGCTCCACAACGCGCACCTGCTTGTCGAAGGCAAAAAGATGAGCAAGTCACTCGGTAATTTCTACACGTTGCGTGATCTGCTTGCCAAAGGCTGGACCGGCCGCGAAGTCCGGTACGCGCTCCTCTGCGCGCATTACCGGGAGCAACTCAATTTCACCTTTGACGGTCTGCAAGCCGCGCGTTCCGCCCTGCAACGGATCGATGAGTTTCTGTTCAAGTTGCAGGAAATGGCGCAGGAATCGTCTTCCAACTTTGAGCAGTGCCAGATGGTCGGTGTGGCATTCGTGGGCGCAATGGATGATGACCTGAACATCAGCGGCGCACTGGGCGCTCTGTTCGATTTCATCCGATTCGTTAACAAGAAAATGGTCGAGGGCTCTCTGCAACCGTCGGAAGCGCAGGACATTCTTGAGGAGTGGCATGAGATCGACAGAGTTCTCGGCTTCGGCACGCCGACGAAATCCGAAGTGCCTGCCGAAGTGCAGCAGCTTGTTGGAGAGCGTCAGGCCGCCCGCAAAGCGAAAAACTTCAAACGCGCCGACGAAATCCGCGACCAGCTTGCGAAGCTCGGCTGGATTATCGAAGACACCCCACAAGGCCCGCGCGCGAAGCTTGCCAGCTAACGCGACTGACTGTGCCGCACTCGGCCCTCTGTCACCCTGAGCTTGTCGAAGGGTCTCTGCCCGATTAAACTCCGCAATATGACCAAGCAGGCGAGTCTGCCGTGCAAGTTAACTCCATTAATGACTCACAATGACTGGTTCGACCGTACTCCATACGAGGAGAGTCTTAAGTTTGCCGAAGACTACGCCGCCCAACACGATGATTCCTACGTCCCGCGAGATTCAGTATTCGGCCCGGATAAAGTGGTCGAATCAATGCCGCTCGTTGATGGCGTCCGTTCCGAAGGCGACCCTTTGAAGCGTGTATTCCGCGTGCGAGACCCATCCCCGCTTGACATCTTTCACCACGCGGACGCCTGCGGGGCTTCACCGCCGGGGCCATGCTAGATTTCGTCCCGCATCGGTAGGTTGACAATCCGTTGCCGTTATGATGAGTTAGGATCGCCATGATTGAGGAACTCAAAGAGAAAGTGCGCAGTTTGCAGGAACGCCACGAGGCGTTGGGGAGGTATCTTTGACGCCGCCAAACAACGCGCTCGTCTGATTGAGCTGGAAAACATCATGGCCGGCCCGACCTTCTGGGCCGACAAAGACAACGCCCGTGCCGTCCACGACGAAGCGTCCTCCATCCGTCGCAAGCTTGATACCCTCGCCGAGATCGAACGAAAACTTTCCGATGCGGAAGTGCTGATCGAGTTGGGCGAAACCGAGAACGAAATCGCCGCCGAGGTGAAAGCCGCCGAAACGCGCTTTGACCAGTTTGAACTCGAAAGCCTGCTTGGTGGCCAGCACGACAAATCGAACGCGATTCTCAGCATCCACGCCGGTGCTGGCGGCACGGAAAGCTGCGATTGGGCAGACATGCTGCTGCGCATGTACCGCCGGTGGTGCGATGCGCGCGGATTCAAGAACGAGATCGTGGACATTCAACCCGGCGACGAGGCCGGCATCAAGAGCGCCACGCTTCTCGTGACGGGCGAATACGCTTACGGCTACGTCAAAGCGGAGCGCGGCGTGCATCGGCTGGTGAGGATCTCGCCGTTCGATTCCAACAAACGCCGCCACACCTCGTTTGCTTCCGCGGACGTGATCGCGGAGTTGGCGGACAACGACGAAGTCGAGTTGAAGATGGAAGAGGTCCGAATTGACACCTTCCGCTCCGGCGGACGAGGTGGGCAGAACGTCAACAAGGTTGAGACTGCTGTGCGCATGACGCACACTCCGACCGGCATCGTCGTGCAGTGCCAATCGGAACGCAGCCAACATCAGAATCGTGAGTTGGCGCTGAAAGTCTTAAAAGCCCGGCTGTTTGAAAAGCAGCAGGACGAGAAACGCGCCGCGATGGAAAAATTTTACGGCGAGAAGGGCGACATCGCCTGGGGCAACCAGATTCGCAGCTACGTGTTCCAGCCGTATCGCATGGTCAAGGATCTGCGCACGGGACACGAGACGAGCAACGTGCAAGCCGTGATGGATGGCGACCTTGATCCGTTCATCAACGCCTGGCTCAAGGCTGGTCAGCCACGCGCACGCAAGAGCGGAGTGACCGATGCGGAGTAATATGGAGTGCGGTGGCTTGACACCACTTTGTCGGTGGCGCGACCTGTCACGCAGCGTAAGAGGGCTTCAAGCAACCCAAAGGGCAAGGCTGCGTCAAGCCGCAGCACTCGAAAGCGCGCCATGAACATACTCCACAAGATTGTTGCCGTGAAGCGCGAAGAAGTTTCCCGTTTGCGTTCCCAAGCGGACAAGCTCAAGCAAGCGGGGGGGGCGCGGAAAGACTTTCGCGATTTCGCTACTGCCCTGCGTGGAGGGTCGGCCTCCGTGTCGACCGCTTCCCAAGGCGGCCACGACGGAGCGTGGCCCTCCAACCACACGAAGTGCCTCGCGCTGATCGCCGAGGTCAAGAAAGCGTCGCCTTCCGTCGGCGTCATTCAGCAAAACTTCGATGCGGTCGGCATTGCGCGGCAGTATGAACGAGCGGGCGCATCGGCGTTGTCGGTGCTGACGGATGAAAAGTTTTTCCAAGGACGCCTCGACTATCTGCAGATGATTCGCACGGAAGTGAAGCTGCCCCTATTGCGCAAGGATTTCATCATCGACGAACTGCAGGTTTACGAATCGGTTGCGTACGGCGCAGACGCGATCCTATTGATCGTGGCGATTCTGGATGCGGCGCAACTCAAAGCGTTCAGCGCGCTGGCGAAATCGCTGCGCGTCGCGGCGCTTGTGGAGGTTCACCAGGAACTGGAGCTGGATCGAGCTTTGACCGCAGGAGCGGAGATCATCGGGATCAACAACCGTGACTTGCGCGACTTCTCCGTCAGCTTGGAAACGACGGAGCGACTGGCGGCGATCGTTAGAAACAAAGTGGGAGCGACCTCAGCGTCGCGACCGTTGATTGTCGCCGAGAGCGGGATTCACATCCGTGCCGAGGTCGACCGCGTCGCGAAAGCGGGCGTCGATGCCATCCTTGTCGGCGAATTGTTGATGGGCAGCGGCGACATCGCGGCAAAGGTAAAGGAACTGATGGGTGGATGACACCTTTTTCTTGTCATTCTGAGCGGAGCGAAGAACCCCTGCATCTTTGCGCACGCGTGCGCAACGATTGAGAGGCCCTTCGCTTCGCTCAGGGTGACAGGCTTTGATGAAATGTTGACGAAAACCAAAATCTGCGGCATCACGAATCTGGAGGACGCGCAGTTGGCCGTCGATCTCGGTGCGGACGCGCTGGGGTTCATTTTCTATCCGAAGAGCCCGCGCTACATCAAAGTGCTGGATGCAGCGAACATCTGCAATCAACTACCTCCGTTTGTGGCGAAGGTAGGCGTGTTCGTCGACGAGTTGGAGTACGAAATCGAGAGGGCGCTGGACGAATGTTTACTTACGGCATTGCAGTTTCACGGCGACGAGCCGCCGGGGTTTTGCCGGAAGTTTGCAGCGGAATCCATCAAGGCGATCCGCATGCGCGACGAAAACTCGCTGCGCACGGCGGCGGAGTACGATGTTGACGCGCTGTTGTTGGATACCTACACTGAGTCGGAACGAGGCGGCACGGGCAGGACGTTCGATTGGTCGCTCGCGGTGCGGGCGAAGGAAATCGGTCCACCGGTCATTTTGTCGGGCGGACTGACAACGGCGAACGTTCAAGAAGCGATTCGCAACGTGCGCCCCTATGCCGTCGATGTCTCCAGTGGCGTGGAACGCGAGCCGGGCAGGAAGGACCCGCAGAAACTACGGAGATTCATGGAACAAGTGAAGGGAGTCATGGAGTGATGGAGTGTCGGAGTAATGGGGGACAGATATCACTCCAGTGTTCCGAGCTTGGACAATGATTATGAAACGCAACACTCCAACACTCCAACACTCCAACACTCCAGATTCTTCCGGTCATTTCGGGCCGTACGGCGGGATGTTTGTGCCCGAAACGTTGATGGCGCCGTTGCAGGAGCTTGCCCGCGAATACGAAAAAGCGCGGCATGATAAAAAGTTCCGCCAGGAACTCGATTACTACCTGCGCGAATACTGCGGCAGACCGACGCCGCTGTATTTTGCCGAACGGATGACCAACGACCTTGGCGGGCCGAAGATCTATCTTAAGCGGGAAGACCTGTTGCGCACCGGCGCCCACAAAATCAACAACACAATCGGCCAGATTCTGCTGGCCAAACGGATGGGCAGGCGCCGCATCATTGCGGAGACCGGGGCTGGCCAGCACGGTGTTGCCACCGCCACGGTTGCCGCCATGTTCGGCATGGAGTGCGTCGTGTACATGGGCGAAGTGGACATGCAGCGCCAGGCGCTCAACGTGTATCGGATGCAATTGCTCGGCGCTGAAGTGCGTCCCGTGACGGCGGGTCAAAAGACACTCAAGGAAGCGATCAACGAGGCAATGCGCGACTGGGTGACCAACGTCCGCACAACCCACTATATCCTCGGGAGCGTGCTCGGCGCGCATCCGTACCCGATGATGGTGCGCGATTTTCAGAGCGTGATCGGGCGCGAGACGCGGCGGCAGATTTTGGAGAAGGAGGAACGTTTGCCCGATGCGCTGGTGGCCTGCGTCGGGGGCGGCAGCAATTCGATCGGGCTGTTCCACGCGTTTTTGAACGACAAAGATGTGCGCATGATCGGCGTCGAAGGCGGCGGGCGCGGCATCAAACCCGGCGAGCACGCGGCGCGATTTCAGCAAGGCGGATCGCTCGGTGTGCTGCAAGGCACGCGCACCTACGTCTTGCAGGACGAGGACGGTCAGATCATGCTCACGCACTCGGTCAGCGCCGGGCTCGACTATGCGGCGGTTGGGCCGGAGCACAGTTACCTGCGCGACTTGAAACGGATTGAGTACACGTACGCGACCGACGACGAAGCGCTGGAGGCGTTTCAATACTGTTCGCGCACGGATGGGATTATCCCCGCGTTGGAATCGGCGCACGCGGTCGCCTATGTGATGAAGCACGCAAAGAAGATGTGCAAGAGCGACATCGTGATCGTCAACATGAGCGGCCGGGGCGACAAGGACGTCACGCAGGTGGCGGAGATTTTGAAGTTGGAGAATTGATATGCGGAGCATGACCGGATACGGGCGGGGCGAATGCGTGAAGGACGGGTTCAAGTTCACGGTGGAACTGAACTCGGTCAATCGCAAACAGAGCGACATCATGATCAATCTGCCTAAGGAATTGGTCGAGTTGGAGCCGCGCATCCGGGATGTGATCAACTCGGAGTTGTCGCGGGGCCGTATCATGGTCGTCGTGGCCTATCATCGCGGCGCGTCGAAAGCGGAAGAGCAGGTTGAATTGGATGTCGCGCTGGCCAAAGCGTACCACCGCGCGATCCAGAAGTTGCAGAAACAGATCAAGCTCAACGGTTCGCTGACGCTGGAGACGATCCTGCGCGCGCCGGGCGTGATGAAGCTGGCGGAAACGACCGTGGACGCGGAATTGGTTTGGCCGTGCGTGGAAACGGCGTTGCGCAAGGCGCTGGTTAAACTCGTCAAGATGCGCGAGAAGGAAGGCAAATTCCTCGCCAACGACCTCACGCAACGGCTCGGCGTTTTGGCCGCCGGAGTCGAACAGGTGCGCAAGGCTGCGCCGGCGACGGTCAATCGTTACCGGGAACAGTTGCACGCGCGCGTGAAAGAGGCGGGGTTGGACGTGCCTATCGACGACGTACGGCTGCTGAAGGAAGTGGTGATTTTCGCCGACCGTTGCGACATCACGGAGGAATTGACCCGCATGGAAAGCCACCTAAAACAGTTCCGTGAACATCTGAACTCAAACGAGCCGGTCGGACGCACGCTCGATTTTCTCGCGCAGGAGATGAACCGCGAGATCAACACCATCGGCTCGAAAGCCAACGCCGCCGAGGTTTCGCAGCACATTGTCAAGATGAAGGCGGAACTGGAAAAGATTCGCGAACAAGCCCAGAACATCGAATGAGCGATCCTGCACCGATCCGGCCCGGACTCATCATCGTTGTCTCCGCGCCCTCGGGCGGCGGAAAGACCTCGCTGTGCCAGCGCTTGCTGAACTGGTCGCCAAATCTCGTTTACTCCGTCTCCTGTACGACGCGGCCGCCGCGGGCAGGGGAGCAACACGGACGCGAGTATTTCTTTTTGACGGCCGAGGAGTTTGAAAAGAAGATTGCAGCGAGCGAGTTCCTGGAGCACGCGAAGTACAACCAGTATTACTACGGCACGCCGAGGCAGTTCGTGGAGGAACAGCTCGCACAAGGGCGCGATGTGCTGCTGGCCATCGAAGTGCAAGGCGCAGCGAAAGTGGCGGAGTGCGTGCGCGGCGGCGGCTTCGCGCATACCGACGCGTTGGTGATGATTTTTCTGATGCCGCCCTCAATGGAGCTGCTGGAACGAAGGCTGCGTCGGCGCGGCACGGACGATGATGCGACGATTCAACGGCGGCTGGCGCTGGCGGAGCAGGAGATGGCGCATTGGCACGAGTATGATTACGTGATCATCAGCAGGCGTCTCGACGACGATTTTGAACAGGCCAAGTGTGTTGTGATCGCCGAGAAATGCAGGACGTCGCGTTACCCGAAGGACACCAAGCTATGGCAGCAAAAAGAAATATCATTCTAGGCGTCACCGGATCGATTGCGGCCTTCAAAGCCGCCGACATGACGGGCAAACTCAAGAAGCTCGGTCACGACGTGTTTTGCGTGATGACCAGAGACGCGACGCACTTCATCACCCCGCTGACGCTGCAGACGCTGTCGCAACATCCCGTGACGATTGATTTGTTCGAGGACGGGGAAGGGGACTGGCGTCCGAGCCATCTCCAGTTGGCGGACACCGCCGACCTGCTCGTGATTTCGCCTGCCACCGCCAACATCATCGCGAAGTTGGCGCACGGGATTGCCGACGACGCGCTGACGACGATCGCCTTGGCGTTGCGCCCTGAAGCCAAGGTCCTCATCGCACCCGCGATGAATGGCAAAATGTGGCTGCATCCCGCGACGCAGGCGAATGTGGAACTGCTTCAGTCGCGCAGTGTCGAGTTCATCGGCCCCGACAAAGGTCTACTCGCCTGCGGCTACGAAGGCATCGGGCGCCTGTGGGACGTGGACAAAATCGTGGAGAAGATACAGAAGAT
This sequence comes from Verrucomicrobiia bacterium, assembly GCA_050013395.1. GTDB lineage: Bacteria > Verrucomicrobiota > Verrucomicrobiia > Palsa-1439 > Palsa-1439 > JBEKZD01. Next base: position 15,812 of record JBEKFI010000026.1, read on the forward strand.
GCTGGGTTGAAGAATCGGCGGATCCAGCGGCCCCATCCCACCAACTACGAGGTAGGGCGCGACCGCCGGGCGCGCCGCACGCGTTCCGATTCCATGAAATCACCGTCTGAAATCCGCTTCCTTATCACCGCGGGGCCGACGCGAGAGTTCATCGATCCCATTCGGTTCATCTCCAATCGTTCGTCTGGCAAGATGGGCTATGCACTTGCTGAAGCAGCGCGCGCTCTGTCGCCGCACGTGGTGCTGGTGAGCGGGCCGACGGAGCTTGCTCGGCCGAAAGACGTGGAGTTCGTTCCTGTGACGACGACACAGGAAATGGCCGACGCGGTACTCGCGCGGTATGACCACTGCGATGTCTCGATCATGGCCGCAGCAGTGTGCGATTTTCGACCGAAAACGGCCGCGACGCAAAAAATCAAGAAGACAAAATTCGGCGGAACGCTGGAGCTTGAACCGACAATCGATATTCTGGCCGAGCTTGGAGAGCGGAAGAAGTCCCAAACACTTGTTGGCTTCGCGGCAGAAACGGAGGATATCGAGGCGAACGCGCTCGACAAACTCCAGCGAAAGCACCTCGATTTGATCGTTGTGAATGACACGCGCGCATTCGAGTCAGACACGAATGCAGTGACGCTGATCGGACGGAAGGGGAAACCAGAGCGTTTGCCCGAAATGTCCAAAGCGGCGGTTGCCGCGGCAATCATCCAGCGAGTTCTGGAATTGCAGCTTTAGCCCGCCTTATTCATGAACACATTCACTGGCCACTGTTCCCTCCCCTTGATCCTCTCCCCGCAAGCGTGGAGAGGAGATTTCCCCTCTCTCTTTTCAACGGAGAGGGTTAGGGTGAGCGTTCAAGCGCTTACAGGCTGCCGGCGATTTGAGCGCATCGTGAATAATCGTCGTTAGCGATCGGGACTCTTTTTGGAAACGTCTTCGCGGATCCGCTGGAAGCGGCTGTCGTTGCGCAGATTCTTCAGGTCGGGGTCTCTGCTCAGCCAGCGCGCGTCATCGTAGCCGAGTCGCAACGCCGTCTGCAGCGCGGCGAACGCCTCGTCGAGCCGGTTCATCAGCGAATAGCTGCAGGCAAGATTGTAAAACGCCAGCGGATTTTCGGGGCAGAGCTTGGCGAGCCGTTGATCGATGTGCAATCCCTTCTCCCACTGACCAGTCTTCGTGTACGCGTCGCCGAGAATCTGCAACGCCTCGACGTAGTCGGGATCGCGCCGAGCGACGCCTTCGAAAAAGCGGATCTCAAATTCCAGATCTTCTTTGGTGTTCTTGGAGCGGGTCGGTTTCAGATGGCGGATCGGAGTCATAACAGTTACCGCACCCCGACCTGATCGGGGTAAACCTCGTTGATCACCAGCCCTGAAAGCAGCTTCGGGTAGAAATCCGTGCTCTTCTGCGGCATTCGCGACCGCGCATCGGCAATCATCTGCACCGCTTCGACGCGTGTCGGGTTCAGGAAAAACGCCAATTGCGCCGCGCCGCTTCGCACCTGCTCCAGCGCCTTCTCGGGTTCGCGCCAGTACGTCACGTTGGATTCCTCCCGCAGGCGGACCTCATCAATCCCGAACAGCGTTTCCAGAATGGCAACGTGGAGTATGGCCACGTCTAACCTATCCCACAACGGCGGCTTGTGTGCAAACAGCGGTCGGAGCGCCTCCAGGTTCTTCGGACGCAGCAACGCAAATTCCTCCGCGTCGCGCATGCCCAGTAGAACGGGCATCGCGCCGTCGCCATGGCGGCTTTGGCGCGTCGGCGACTTGCGCGTTCCGCCGCCAGCATCCGATGTGACCGGGCTGGAAGCCAGTTCGACGCGCATCGCCGCCAGCAGTTTCTCCAGCGACGGCTGCGGCTCGACGGCAAACTCCTTCGCCAGCGATTTGCGGAACGCCTGCCGATCGAACGCGCTGAGATTGCTCACCGTCCGATGCGTCGGCAGAATAACCAGTCCTGGATCGCTCATGTCCATAAACGTCGCCATCACAAACTCGTAGGGCGCATTCGGATCAGGCTTCGCTGCCGTCGCGCGACATTCATCGCGAAACGCCAGTGCCGTCTCGTACCGGTGATGCCCATCGGCGATGTAAAACTTCTCGCCGCGCAACGTGTCCTGCACCGCCCGGATCGTCTCAGGATTGGTGACCTCCCACAGCTTGTTCGTCACATTGTAGTCGTCCACCAATTCAATCGCCGGTTGCGCCAGCACTTTGCCGACAATGTCCTCCAGAGATCGTTTCGGCTTGGGGTAGAGCATGAAAATCTGGCCCTGCTGCGAGCCGCACGCGCGCAACAGCGCCATGCGGTCCGCCTTCGGCTTCGACAGCGTGTGCTCATGGGGCAGGATGTAGCCTTCATCCCAGCGATGCAACCGCACGCGCGCGATGATCGCCCTGCGCGTGAGCGTGCCCGCCGCCGCGCCCGTGGGCGAAATGAACGTCTGCTCCAGATAATACAACGCGGGCTGCGCCGACCGCCGCAACACGCCGTCGCGCAGCCACGCCTGATGCAGGTCGCTCGCGCGCGTGTATTTGTTGTTCGTCTCGGTGTCGCCTGCCTGTTCCTTGCCGAGTTCGATCTGCACGAGATTGTACGGCGACAGCTTCAAATATCGCTCGCGCATCTCCGGCGTGATCTTGTCGTAAGGTTGCGTGAGCACGTCGGCGGGTTTGACCCGCTGCGAGTTGTAAAGGACACCCCGAAAAGGTTGAATTTCCGCCATTCCGTGTAACCCAAGGTTGACGCATGCGATACTATGCATCGGCCCGCGGATCGTCAAGTGTACCGCGATGAATCTCCGGGCGTATCTTGCTCCATCGGATTGTTGCCAGCGCAACTGTAGAAAAGGCGTCCAAGGGCGCATCTTGTTATACTTCCACCGGATTGTAGCCCCGAAAACCTTCGGGGCAAGTCGTACCTCATCGGCCATCACAAAGGCCGCGAGCAGGCTCGCAGCTACAACCACCCTATCGGCTATGGACGATGTCGGTGGTAGTGTCCAGATGTGCCCGACCTCCAGCCAGTCTGCATTTCGCGCTTGCCATGCGGTGCACTTTCCGACACAGTCTGCGCCCGCAACGCGAGTGGAAAGGCGTGTCGGAATCACAACATAATCAGCCAACGTGGTGTTCTCTCGGGTCGCCCGTGGGAGGTATCAGGCGTTGGCACGACAGGGGCGGCATTTTTGCCGGCCAAGCTGGTACATCTGGAATTTCGCGCGCGCTTTTTGACCGTCTGCCGTGCCAACGCTGAGAGCCGGAAAGGGATTTCATCATGAGCGCCATCAAGCTGCCCAAAAAGTTTGTCAGCAAGTACCCGCACAAGTTTGCCAAGGGCAAGGCCATGTACCTGCGCGGGCAGCGTATTCTGCCCAAGCCGATTACGGGCAAGGAATCGCTGCCGGACCTGATAGACCGCACGTTTCTCGCGTACAACGCCGCGCGCCTGCAGGAGGCCTGTCAACTCCTGACGGAGCGCATGCTGGCCAGTCCAGGCACAACCATCGGTGTCAGTTTGGCCGGCGCCCTTACGCCTGCGGGTCTGGGCGCCTCGGCGCTCATCCCGCTCATCAAGGCCGGCTTCGTGGACTGGATTGTGTCCACGGGCGCGAACCTCTACCACGACATGCACCACGCAATGAACCTGCCCCTGTGGAAAGGCACGCCCTTCCTCCGCGATCTCCAGTTGCGCAAGTACGGCGTCGTCCGCATCTACGACATCCTGCTCGACTGCAACGATGTGCTGATGCGCACCGACGACACGCTGCGCCAGATTTTGGTCCAACCGGAATTTCAAAAGGAAATGGGCACGGCGGAACTCCACCACCTGCTCGGCAAATACTGCGCCGGGTTCGAGCGGCAGACGGGCCTGAAGGATGCTTCGCTGCTCGCTGCTGCCTACCGCGCCGGTGTGCCGTGTTTCACGTCGTCGCCGGGCGACTCGACCATCGGCATGAACGTGGCAGGCGTTGAATTGCGGGGGAACAAACTGCGGATCAATCCGAGCATCGACGTCAATGAAAGCACCGCCATCGTGCTGGATGCGAAGCGACGCGGCGCCAAAACCGGCGCGATCATGGTCGGCGGCGGTTCGCCGAAGAACTTCCTGCTCCAGACCGAGCCGCAAATCCAGGAAATCCTTCGCATCAAGGAAATGGGCCACGACTTCTTCATTCAATTCACCGACGCGCGGCCGGACACGGGTGGTCTGTCGGGCGCCACGCCGGCCGAAGCAGTTAGTTGGGGCAAGGTGGATCCAATGACGCTCCCGGATGCCGTGGTCGCCTACATTGACTCAACCGTGGCGTTGCCGCTGGTGGCCCACTACGCGCTGGCCCGGCGCAAGCCGCGCAAGTTGAAGCGGCTCTACGACCGTCGCGACGAACTCTTGGCGATGGTCCAGCGCGAGTACCGCAAGCACAACCCGGAAGCCACCTTGATTACGTGAGGCCTTTGTGCCGTCCCTCAGTCAGTTAAAGAAATTGGCGAAGCAACACGGCACCCCGCTGCTCGTGGTTGACCACGCGGAGTTGCGGCGCAACTACACCACGTTCAAACAACATCTGCCGCGCGTGCAAGCGTACTACGCCGTCAAAGCCAACCCCGATCCCGCGATTGTCAAGACGCTGTTCGATGCCGGTGCGAGCTTCGATGTCGCTTCGTTCCCGGAATTCATGATCGTCCACGAGAACATCAAGGACATGCCGGCGAAACAACGCCAGGACTGGATCTGGGACAAGATCATCTACGCCAATCCCATCAAGGACAACCGCACGCTCGAACAACTCGACCAATACAAGCCGCTCGTCACGTACGACAACCTCGCCGAAGTCGGCAAAATCAAGAAGCATGCCCCGCATGCCGGCGTCATTTTACGGATCAACGTGCCGAACACCGGTTCCGTCAGCGAGTTGTCCTCCAAGTTCGGCGCGTCGCCCGCCGAAGCCGTGGACCTGATCGAGGCGGCGTTTCGGGCCGGGCTGGTGGTCGAAGGTCTCAGCTTCCACGTCGGCAGCCAGTGCACGAATTTCCAGAATTACGTGCAGGCGCTCGAACTGGCCGATGGCCTCTTCAAGGAAGCGTGGTCACGCGGGTACAATCAGGTGAAGATTCTCGACATCGGCGGCGGTTTCCCCGCGCCGTACGATCAGCACGTGCGACCGTTTGCCGAGTTGGCGCAGATGCTCAACACCGAGTTTGAGCGGCTGTTCCCTCCGCACATGGAAATCCTGGCGGAACCGGGACGCTTCCTCGTGGCGACCGCCGGCACGCTGGTGGCCGAGATCATCGGCAAGGCCGTGCGCGGCGGCAAACACTGCTACTACATCAACGACGGCATCTACGGCACGTTCTCCGGCGTGCTCTTCGACCACATCCAGTATCACCTGAAAGCGTTCCCGCCTGCCAATCGGCGGGCAGGCCGCAAAGGCACGACCCAGATCTGCTCCGTGTTCGGCCCGACCTGCGACGCGCTCGACACCGTTTCGGTGGCGGAGAACCTGCCTGACCTCGAACTCGGCGACCTGGTGTACAGCGTAAACATCGGCTCCTACAGCCATGCCTCCTCGACGTGCTTCAACGGCTTCCCGCCAGCCAGGGTCGTACACGTGGAGCGATGATGCGAAGCGCATCTCGTGTGGGACAGGCGTCTCGCCTGTCGCGGGGGTTTCGGTGATTGCTTAGTACACTTTTTCGCAAGTACGCTAACGAAACGACACCCACCCCTGTCCCCTCCAAGTAGGGGAATCGGACGGTATCGATATCCCCTCCCACGGAGGGGTGGCCGCAGCCGCTGTCGTGTGCGGGCGCGGACGGGGTGGGTCCGTCGCGGGATACGTGAGCGAACTTATGAAACGGGGCACTTAGACAGGCGAGATGCCTGTTCTACTCCGCTGGCTGCTGCTGCGTCAGACAGTGCAGGGTGCCGAAGCCGAGCACCAAGTCAACCGCATGAATGCCGACCACAGGGCGATCGCGGAACAGTTCGCCGAGGATGCCCAGCGCGATTCTGTCATTCGGATCGTTGAACGTCGGGACGATCACCGCCGCGTTGGCGATGTAGAAATTGGCGTAACTCGCCGGCAGCCGACAGCCGTCGAATAACAACAGGGCCGGCATCGGCAACGCAATCACCTCGGGCTTGGAACCGTCCTCAAGGCGGAGATCTTTGATTCGTTCCCAGTTCTCTGCCAGCGGACGATAGTTGTCATCCTTCCTGTTTGTTTCTTTAACGAGCACCACGGTCTTCGGATTCACGAACCGGCAAATGTCGTCGATGTGCCCGTGCGTGTCGTCGCCGACCGGCCCGGCGGCCAGCCAGAAAACGTTCGTCACGCCGAGGTACCGTTGCAGCGTCTCGTTGATTTCCTTGCGGCCGAGTCCCGGGTTGCGCACCTGCACCTTGGGGTCGAGGTAACATTCCTCGGTGGTCAACAACGTGCCCCGACCGTTCACGTCGATCCCGCCGCCTTCGAGCACGAACGGTTTGCCGCCGTACTCCGCATGAAAAAGTTTCTTGCGGAGCAATCGTGCCGCCGTCTCCGGCACGCGTCGGTCCTTCTGCCAATCGTCGTACTTCGCCCATGCGTTGAAATGAAAATGGACGATGGCCGTCTCCGCCTGCCGCCCGCGTCCGCGGCGGACGAAGATTGGACCGCTGTCGCGCGTCCAGCCGCGGTTGGTCGGGTGCACGATGAACTCGATTGTGCGAAGGTCGGCTCCTGCGCGGTTCAGGTAACGGCGTGCGCGCTGCTCTTCTGCCCTGTTGTTGACGAGCATGCGCACGGTCTCGCCCGCGCCGATCTTGCGAACCATTTCGCCGTACACCCAGCGGATTGTGTCGAGTTTGTCCGGCCAATCGGTCGGGTTATGCGGCCAGCCGAGCCAGGTCGCTTCGTGTTTCTCCCACTCGGCCGGCATCTGATAGCCTGGTGCAGCCGGTGTGTCGTGTTGTGCGGTCACTCGTTTCATGATTGGAGCGGCCGCCATCGAACCACGCAGTCCGCCATTCCGCCAGCAAAATGTCGGGGCAGGGGAGGGCGCGGGCGCATCTGAACACTACCACCGACATCGTCCGTAGCCGGTGGGTTGGTTGTAGCCGCGAGCCTGCTCGCGGCCTTTGGAATCGCCGACAATGTACGACCTGCCCCGAACGCGTTCGGGGCTACAATCCAGTGGTAGTATCAAGATGCACCCGGAGGGCGCACCTTTGTTGGAGGGCGATGCGGCGGGTCATCTTCCTCAAACGTAGGCGAAATAGGTTCTAGCCCGGATTATTCACGAATCTTTACGCGAGCGAACGGCCCCTCACCTTAATCCTCTCCCCACAAACGGGGAGAGGAGATTTCCCCTCTCCCTTTCTAAGGGAGAGGGCCTGCCCGCCGAAGCCTCGGCGCAGGCGGGTCAGGGTGAGGGTTCGCGTGGTTACACCCTGTCGCGAATCTGAGCGTCTCGTGAATAGGTCAGGCTAGGTTTGTTGTTCTTGCCAGCGCAGCATCAAGATGGCAAATTACTGTCAGTCGATGAGCAAGACCCCATACCGGCTGGACCTTTGGCTGGGCGCTCTGGCGTTGCTGGCGGGGCTTGTTGCGGCGCACGGCGCTCTGGCAGGATCCATGCCGTCACGAGCGCAGATCCTGAGCGACATGGCTCTGGCCAACACCTATTTCACGAATAAGTGGCCCACGGCCGGCTGCAGCAATTGCCTGGTCGGAGGCCGTCCGAGCAACATCTGGACCCGGGGAACGTACTTCGAGGGCGTCCTCGCCTTTTACCGGATCAACCAGGACCCCGCGATTTACAACTACGCCGTGCAGTGGGGCACCTTCCACAACTGGGCGCTGCGATACGGCGACACCGACACGTCGCCCGACAGCCAATGCGCCCCTCAGAGCTACATCGAGCTGTACCAATTCGACACCACCCAGACGAACCGGCTGACGCACGCCATCAGCAACGCGAACTACTGGGTCGGCACCAACCGTGTCAACTATTTGACGTATGTGGATGCCATCCACATGTCGCTGCCGATGTTTGCCAAGCTCGTCCAGGTCACCGGCAACACCAATTATGCAGCCAAGATGTATTCCTACTTCAATTACACCAAGAGCACGATCGGCCCCTCCAACGGTCTCTACAATACCACCAACCATCTCTGGTGGCGGGACACGACCTTCATCGCGAACTACAAGGCGTCGGACGGCACAACGCAGAAATGTTACTGGTCACGTGGCAACGGCTGGGCCTTCGTCGCGCTCGCCCGGATCATGGACGTGCTGCCCACCAATGACGCGCACTACGCCGAGTACCGCCAAACCTTCCAGGACATGGCCGTGGCCCTAAAACCCGTGCAGCGCCTGGACGGCTTCTGGAATGTGAATCTCGGTTACACCAACGATTATCCCGGCCCGGAAACCAGCGGCACGGCGATGTTCACCTACGGACTGGCCTGGGGAATCAACAAGGGCCACCTCGACATCAACACCTATCTCCCCACGGTCATCAACGGGTGGAACGCACTGGCCACCGGCGCGCTGCACCACGACGCGGGCACGAACAGCGGTTTTCTCGGATACGTGCAGAGCAGTGGCAGCAAGCCGGCCGACGGCCAGCCGGTCACCTACGACAAAGTACCCGATTTCGAGGACTTCGCTCTGGGAGCTTTCCTGCTGGCGGGCAGCCAAGTGTATGCGCTCAACGCGCTGCCCGTCATTACAAACCAGCCGGCCGGGTGTTCGGTCAACATCGGGCAGACCGTCACGCTCAGCGTAGGAGCCACAGGCAATCCCGCGCCCGCTTATCAGTGGCAAAAAGACGGCGTCAACGTGACGAATGGCAGCAATGTGTTCGGCGCGACCACGCCCACACTGATGCTGACCAACGTGCAAGTAACGAACGCGGGCAATTACACAGTCGTGGTCACCAATCTTGCTGGCAGTGCGACTTCAACTGGCGCAACGGTCAACGTGCTGTGGGCGTTTACAGCGTACCAACACCAGTATTTCACCGCGGACGAACTGGCCGACCCAACGATCAGCGGTCCGACTGCGGACCCGGATCACGACGGGCTGAGCAACCTGGAGGAGTACGCCTTTGGGCTCAACCCGTGCCAGACGGACGCTGCTTCAGCCCTGCAGACAGTGGACGCAAGCAGCGGCTACCTCACGTTGACGTTCATCCGCCGGCACGATGTGGGCGACCTGAATTATATTGTGGAAGTCTCTGACGATCTGTTCACCTGGAATTCCGGCCCGGACTTCACGCTGGAGGTGTCGGTAACCGCGCTCGATGGGCAGCGCGATCTGGTGACCGTGCAGGACCTGACGCCCACCTCGGCCGCTGAGCGCCGTTTCATGCGGGTGCGGCTGCAGATGCAGTAATCTCTGGGCGAAGTGGTAACCACAGATGTTCACCCCGAAAGCTTTCGGGGCAGGCGGATGAACACGAATTCTCAACAGAAGGCAACGAAGGCAACCAAGGTCGCAAAGAACTTCGTTTCCTTCGTTATCTTCTGTTCAAGTCCTTTCGATTCCCCTCTGGCAAGCTGACCATCTCGGCCGGCACTTCCTCGGGCACATCGTCGGTTCGCTGATCGGTCTCCGTATCGGTTTCCAAGGGACGGAACCGTTCCGCCCTGAAGCCGCGCTCGGGATACGGCGGTTTATCGCTGCAGGGATTGATCAATTCGACGAGGTAAACGCACATCTCGCCCGGTTCGCCCGTCGGATCGATGCCGGGCACCAGGTCGCGGATGGTGTAGGTGACGCCCTTGACCGGCAGTTTCCAATAGAACTTCTTGATGCCCTCGGGAAAGACATCATTAACGCACACAACCTTCTCGCCTGGCAGAAACATGGCCGCAGAGAATAATCGGTCCGGAAAGTTTTGACAACGGGATTGACCGCGAAAAGGCCGAAAGATTTAACCGCAGATGCTTGCTCGCCGCGCCGTCTGGAGGGAACGCGGATGGACGCGGATACGTTCAGAGCGAAGACGACAGCGGCGGGCAGGGCGGCGGACGAATGAGGGTTCAAGACTCAACGGTGAATTGAACATAAGGTAACGAAGGAAACAAAGGTCTCCTTCTTCGTTCTCTTAGTTGCCTTCTGTAACAAACGTGCGTTCTTGAGCGCAACGGTGACAGGCGGGACGCCTATCCTACGGTGAACGGAGGCGGGGAGAAACGGGCGGGACGCCCGCCTGCGTGGCCGAAGCCACTTCGTCGCGGCGAAGGCCCGCGCTACTGGTTACGACAACTGCGACAAGCGAGACCTTGAGCATTGGCGATGAGAGATGATAGGATGGTGTGTCACATGGGAAGGATGAGTCATCAATGACGCGCAAAAACGGTATTACTCGGGTTCTGGCAGTGTTCACGGAAACTTTTGGGCTCGGTCGCGCCGCCGCGATCAGTGCCATTCTCTTGATCAGTTCAGTTACAATATTTGCTGTTTTCTGGTTCTTTCACTCGGCTCCGCCCCGCACCATTACCATCACCAGTGGTCCCGAGGGCAGCGCCTTCCACAGGGCTGCCGAGAAATACCGCACGATCCTGGCTCGCAATGGCGTGAAGTTGAACATCCTTTCGTCGGAAGGCTCGCTGGAGAATCTCAAACGGCTCGGTGACCCTTCGTTTCGCGTCGACATTGGATTCGTTCAGGGTGGAGTGACCAACGGGATCAATACCGACAAGCTGGTCTCGCTCGGGAGTGTCGCCTACGAACCGCTGCTGGTTTTCTATCGTAGTGCCGCGCCTGTGGATTTTCTTTCCGAATTGAACGGCAAGCGGCTGGCGATCGGTCCCGTGGGCAGTGGAACGAGATTCCTCGCCTTCGCCCTGCTCGCGGCCAACGGCATCAAACCCGGAGGCGCGACTGTGCTGTTGGATTTGGACGCCGAAGGCGCCACAAAGGCGCTGCTCGCGAGTACCGTTGACGCCGTGTTCTTGATGGGTGATTCCGCCTCGACACAGAACATGCGCGAACTACTGCGGACACCGGACATCCGGCTTTTCGATTTCACGCAGGCCGACGGTTATGCGCGCCGCATCCACTACCTGAACAAGCTGGAGCTTCCGAAGGGATCCATCGATTTGGGGGAGAATATTCCCCCGCATGATGTCTATCTGATCGGCCCGACGGTCGAACTTATTGCACGGGCAAATTTGCATCCAGCACTGACTGATTTATTGCTTGAGGCCGCGCGTGAAGTGCACGGCCGCGCCGCCCTGTTACAGCGCCGAGGCGAGTTTCCGGCTCCGCTGGAGGTTGACTTTCATCTCAGCGGCGAAGCGCGGCGCTTTTACGCATCGGGCAAGAGTTTTCTCTATCGCTCGCTTCCATTCTGGCTGGCCAGCCGGGTGAACCGTATCCTGGTGGTCTTTGTCCCGATGATTTTCGTGTTGATCCCGGGACTGCGCTTCATCCCGTCCGTCTATCGGTGGCAAATCAGGTTACGGATATACCGGTCGTACCGTGCGCTGCTGGTGCTCGAACGGGAAAGTTTCGCGCCCTCGACACCCGAGAAGCGGGAAGAATTGCTCAGCCAGCTCGATCACATCGAGAAAGCAGTCAACGAAATGAAAGTCCCAGCCTCCTTCGCGAACGAATTCTATGGACTCCGCGGGCACATCGTTTTTGTTCGCGATAGGCTGATGGGTAGCCCAGAGTCGCACTGAGGCAGTGGAATGACATGCTTCATTTGATGGGTCGTTGGTAGGGGCAGACCGCCGGGCTGCCCGCGGTCTGACGACTCGGCGCGCCCGGCGGCCTGCTCGCGTGCCGTTTACGGAGTCGCGCCCTACCTCTCAAATCAAGTGTGTCGAAGTAGTAGGGTGCCATTATGTGCGGCTGATGGGCAGCCTTTCGGATCAAGTATATGAATCGCCAGGTCCAATCCGCGCTTTCGATCCGGGCCGCCGTGTTGCGTGAGCCGGGCTGCCCGCTGAAGATCGAGCGTCTGGAAATGGAAGGTCCGCGTGACAATGAGGTGCTGGTCCGCCTCGTGGCCAGCGGTATTTGCCACACCGACATTGACTTTTGCGAGGGCGGCGCATCCGGCTCAGTGGTTCTGGGCCATGAAGGATCGGGCGTCGTGGAGCGGGTCGGTCAGACCGTCAAAGGCGTGAAGCCGGGCGACCATGTCGTGCTCTCCTACCAATCCTGCGGCCATTGTCAGCCGTGCCGGAACGGGCAGCCGGCTGATTGCCGACACTTCTGGGAAGCGAACTTTGGTTTCGCCCGCTTGGACGGCAGCAACGCGCTCGCCGGGAGTGGTGTGCGCGGGCACTTCTTCGGCCAGTCCTCGTTCGCGACTCATACTCTGGCGACCGCGCGCAATCTGGTGAAGGTGTCGAAGACGCTACCGCTGGAATTGCTGGCGCCGCTCGGTTGCGGCCTGCAGACCGGGGCGGGTACCGTGATGAACTCGCTGGCGGTCAGGGCCGGATCGAGCATCGCCCTCTTCGGCACCGGCGCGGTCGGTCTGGCGGCGGTGATGGCCGCGCGGATCGTCGGTGCCGGAACGATCATCGCGGTGGACATCAATCCGCGGCGTCTCGCACTCGCCCGCGAACTGGGGGCCACCCACAGTCTTGACAATCGCGACACCGACCTCGGCGCGAGCATCGCCGCCATCACCGGCAGGGGCGTTGATTACGTGGTGGAAAGCACCGGTGACGCGGAATTGTCCAGGCTCGCCATCGACCTGCTGAACCCGCACGGCCGCGTGGCGCTGTTGACCGGCGCGAAGCGGCCCGGACAAGCTACCGGGAGGGCGCCAGGTCCTCAGTGTCATTCAAGGCGATGCCGTGCCGCAACGATTTATCCCGAAACTGATCAAGCTGTACGAGGAGGGGCGGTTCCCGTTCGACCGATTGGTGAAATTCTACGACTTCAGGAAAATCAACCA
>JBEKFI010000027.1:0-27425 GCA_050013395.1 Verrucomicrobiia bacterium
TCTGTCGATTCACCGACTATTCCTCGGCGAATAGTGACCTCAGCCAGTCGAAATGCTCGACACAGGCGGTTTTTCTTCAGCGATCTTTGGCACGGATTGTGCACTACGACACGTGGGGTTGAAATCGCACGCCGTCCGTACCGCAAGAGTATGGGCCAACAGAAAGCCGTTGACACACCATGCCCTGGCTTCATAACTATTCAGCTGTCCGCCATAGCCTCAGTCTCACGGCCATGATTGCCGCTCTTCCCATCTTCTTTCTCTTCTGGGCGCTGGCCTACAAACGCATGAAAGGCTACCTCGCCGCAAGCTTAACCTTACTTCTAATGCTGCTGGTAGCCGTTACTGCTTATGGAATGCCGGCCCGGGCCGCAGTATCTGCAGCCATCCTAGGAATGGTGAGCGGCCTTTGGCCGATTGGTTGGATCATTCTCACTGCCGTCTTCTTCTACAACCTGACCGTAGCAGGTGGGCAGTCTGGAATTATCCAGAGCTCCATCTCCTCTCTTTCAGGGGACCGTCGCCTGCAGGCGCTGCTCATCGCCTTTTGCTTCTCTGCTTTCCTGGAAGGCGTATCCGGAGAAGGAGCTCCAGTCGCCGTTGCGGCGGCGATGCTGATTGGTCTGGGGTTCAAGCCTCTCACGGCTGCCGTTGTATGCCTGGTGGCCAACACTCCTCCCACACCGTTTGGGCCGGTGGGTGTGCCGACCAGCATGATGATTTCAGTTACGAACATTAACGGTACGGTAATCACGAGGGCAATCGGCTCTGACGTGGCGATTCTCGCGCTTGTCATTCCGTTTCTCGTATTAATAGCGATCTCCGGCTTCAAACGTACGATTGAGGTTTGGCCGGCAGCGTTGGTGGCAGGCTTAAGTTATGCGGTGGCCTGCTTTGTAGTGTCCCGTTACTTGGGAGCGGAGCTGCCGGCTATCATTTCCTCGTTCGTATCGATGGTATGCCTCATTGTTTTCCTGAAATTCTGGAAGCCAAAACAGATTTGGCAGTTTGCTTACGATTCCGATAACACTACCCAAGCAAAGACCGTCTACACTCCCCGCCAGGTGTTGATAGCATGGTCTCCTTACTTGCTCCTGATGTCGATTATGAGTTTTTGGGGAGCGCCAGCCTTCACTCGGTTCGTCGAAGACAAGCTTCACTGGGTCTTGAACATCCCGCACTGGCCCGGTCTGGACGGAATCGTCTACCGTACGGCACCAATCGTGAACGTACCGACAATGTACCCGGCGAGCTATCGATGGAACTTCCTTACTGCTCCCGGGACTGCCATGTTGATTTGTGCCCTCGCCACGATGGCAATCTTGCGAATCAGCCCATCGCGTGGCCTGAGGATCTTCAGAGCAACCTGCAACCAGTTGGTGTTTGCACTGGTTACTCTGGCGGCAGTCGTCGGCATCGGTTACTTAGCCAATTATTCCGGGATGTCTTACACGCTTGGCTTGGCCTGCGCCTCTTACGGAGGGAAATTGTTTCCAATTTTCTCGCCGGCAATCGGCTGGTTGGGCGTGTTCCTGACCGGTTCAATCACATCCTCCGCCGCCTTGTTTGGCAAGCTGCAACAGGTTACCGCTACCCAGACAGGCATAAACCCTGTCCTCACGACCTCGGCTAACCTGCTCGGCGGCGTCGCCGGCAAACTGATCTCGCCCCAATCGATCGCTATCGCCTGCGCCGCAACCGGTCTGATTGGCAGAGAAACCGATATCTTTAGGAATACGATTAAGTATTCGCTCACCCTACTGGGTTTGGTCGTCGTGATTGTCCTGCTGGAAGCCTGGGTCGTTCCCGGAGTCATGCCTGTGGATCCAGGAGCAGGGGTGACGCACCTCGCTTTTCTACGTTAATGGGGCAGCGATGCGTCTGCGATGTGACTCCAAGCTTCCAATACTTAACTTCACTGGGACGAGGTAGAGACTGAGTCGATGCTGTCGAAAGATGGGCCAAGGACCGTCGAATGGCCGACACTGGGACACCTCAAGTTGACGGATTTTGCTTTTTCGTAAAGCTGCGTCGCTGGTTGCAGCCTCATTTTCAACCTGAGGTTTGGTGCCACGATTGCACCGTCATTCAAGTCGTATATGAAGCCATCAAACAGGAGGACAGATATGAAAGTCGGAATCGTTGGAGCAGGCCAGGTCGGCTCAGCGTGCTTTTTGGCGATGGTTATGCGCGGAAGTGCGCGCGAGGTCGTGCTAGTGAACCGGGACCGCAAGCGGGCCAAGGGGGTCGTGACGGACGTCCAATATGGCGCGGTCCTGTCGCCGCCGATTACGCTGCGCGACGGCGACTATTCCGATCTGGCCGGCTCGTCGGTGGTGATGATCACTGCCGGAGTCAACGAGAAAGGTGGAGGCGCAACCGATCGCAGCGATCCCGTCGGAAGGCTCCGCTTGCTCGATGCGAATGCTGCAGTCTTTCAGGACATCGTCCCGCAGATCCACCAGTTCGCTCCCGACGCGCTGATTCTGGTCGTAACCGATCCACCGGACGCACTGGCCGACGTAGTGCGATTGTTGGGACACGAGCGCGTGCTAAGCACCGGCACATCGCTAGACACGCTACGGTTCCGATTTCACCTGGGCAAGCGTCTCAACGTCAGTGCGTCGGACGTGGAGGCACTCGTCCTAGGTGAGCATGGTGCTTCGGAGGTTTTCCTGTGGTCATCGGCGCGAGTAGGTGACAGAAAGGTGCTGGATCTCTTTGGGGAAGGCCAAACGGCGCAAACAGTGCGTGAGGAAATCGAGCGCGAGGTTCGTTACGCTAACATCACGGTCATTGAAGGTATCGGGGCCAGCCAGTATGGCATAGGGATGGTTTCCGCGCGACTCGCGGAGATGATCTTGCGCGATGAGGGAGCGGTGATTCCTATCGGCTGTTACAACCCAACATTTGGGGTTACGCTCTCCTTGCCCAGTGTCGTTGGCCGAGAAGGCGTGCGTCGCGTGCTCGAGCCCGAAATGTCCGCCGCGGAGCAACAAGGTTTACAGCGCAGCGCCGATGCGATCAAGGCCGCACTGTCGCGCCTCAGTCTGAAGGAATCCCAGCGAAGAACAGCTTGAGACTTCCTGCAGGACAAATTGACAGGGAAAAACGCCCTACCCCTTGATCAGCGTAGGGCGTTTAACTTACACGCGACAAGCGTCCAGAATCGAGTGAATGAACTACATGCCACTCTGCTCAAAGACCAACGCTTCCTTGGTACGACGGAAGTCGATCTCTGTAAGCGTTTGGACGTTGGCGCTGGTTGTGTCAGTGACAATCTCGTCTTGAGTCACTTGGTCGTCATGCGCCTTCAGTGTTCCAGGTACCGTGGCAACGGTCTTTCCATCGCGCACGAAATTCACCTTGACCTCTGGTCCTGTTCCTTGCCACTCGACCTTGTAATTGCCGGGTTGCAATTGCGAGCCTCCGACTTGCACGGAGTTCGGAATCTGCACCGAGCGCTGATTCTTGTCCCCTGCCAAAGCGAACACCGAAGACAATAGAGTAACCATCGATAAAAATGCTACGTACTTCACTTGTTTCATTGAGCAATCTCTCCTTTGACAAATTAAGCAGCAGTTCTCACCTTGACGAGATGAGACCGCAAACTCAGATACTGAATATCTATTCAATAGATGCCGATCAATCGATTAGGGTGCAATTGTGCTCGTCTCTCGATGTAACTATAAGTAAATCTTCGTAAACAAGATGAATCCCTTGGGGAACAAGCCTGCTCAAGTGTCCGCCGGTAGACACGTTGCCCCTCTGAGACAGAAAAAACACCGATTGGCAGCAATCTCGATCGCTTACTCCGGAAGTTGGTGTCTGAGATCCTTTGCAGTAGCGAGTGGACTTTACGCCGGGCCCTTGAGGGACTTCAGGTAAGTGACAATCTGCCATCGTTGCCTCTCGGGCAGGGTGCCCCAAGCCGGCATACCGTTATCGGGGGCGCCGGTTGTGATGAACCAGAATACCTCGCCGTCCGACGCTGATTGCGTCGGTCCCTCAGAAAGTGGAGGGATGCTTCCGGTTCCGCGCCCTTTAGTTCCATGGCAGGAGCCACAGTTCGTGGCATAAAACCGTGCACCGGCTGCGGCTGCTGTGGGTTGACCGGCGTATGGGTTCTTCAATTGATTGCTCGATGCAGGCGCGTTATGAAAGTGAGTGTCTTGTGCGATCACCATTGAAGACGGAACCGTAAGTACAATTGCACCTATTGACGCGATTAGACAATAAGACCGAATATCGACCTTCATGACTCCCTCCAGCGACCTGCCCGTTACCGTGAAAACCCGGTCGAGCGTCGGCCGCTCCCGAATAGAAGCAAGTTCCTCGCCATCCTTCGCGGCCATGTTTCTGCAACAAAATGCTCGTCGCGCTGGACCCTCGTGACCGCCGCTCAACAGCTGCGTCGAAAGGCTGACACTGTCGCACGGACATTCTTGCTTAAAGCCGATTTAAACTGACGGTGAGACGGGCTTTACCTTTCAATCGGTTTCTATTTGACGTGGCAAGTAGAATGCTTCACTGATAAAGGAAGGGGGAGATCCTGATGGTGAAGCTGAAGGTAAACGGGATAGATCGCACGTTCGATGGCGATCCCAATATGCCCCTGCTCTGGTACGTGCGGGACGTCTTGGGGTTAACCGGGACCAAGTTCGGCTGTGGCATGGCTCTCTGCGGCGCTTGCACGGTTCATAAGAACGGCGAAGCGATCCGGTCGTGCATTACGCCAGTGAGCGCGGCAGCGGGTGCCGAGATTCGTACCATTGAAGACCTTGGGGCAAACGGACTCCACGTGGTTCAGCAAGCCTGGATGGAGCTGAACGTCCCACAGTGCGGATATTGCCAGTCGGGACAGATCATGCAGGCGGTTTCGCTCTTGAAAACCACTCCCCATCCTACAGATCAGCAAATCGATGATGCCATGGCTGGCAACATCTGCCGCTGTGGAACCTACCAACGGCTTCGCCAGGCGATCAAGCTGGCGGCGGGGAAAATCGCATGACACAAATCGAAAATGTAAGCCGTCGCAGATTCCTCAAAGGCGCGTTTGGGGCGGGAGCGTTCATTCTCGCGGTTCGGTATGTCCCACCGATGCTGGCGGAAGGACAGATGACGTACGGTGGGACCGAAGCGGACAGGTCCACCTTCCACCCCAATCTTTTTGTCGGGATTCAACCGGATGGAACCGTCTACATCGTGGCGCACCGGTCAGAGATGGGAACGGTCATCCGTACATCCTTGCCGCTTGTGCTTGCAGACGAGCTTGATGCCGACTGGAACCGAGTGAAGATCGACCAGGCAATTGGCGACAAGCGCTACGGAGACCAAAATACGGACGGCTCACAATCCGTAAGGAGATTCTTTGACACCATGCGAGAGTGCGGTGCGACGGCGCGCTTGATGTTGATCCAGGCGGCGGCGCTACAGTGGAATGTTCCTGCATCGGAGTGTTCCACCGAACTGCATGCGGTGGTTCACAAAGCAACGGGCCGGCGCCTGGGTTACGGTGAGCTGGCCTCGGGTGCGGCGCGCCTTACGGTGCCAAAGAAAGAACAGCTTCAGCTGAAAAAGCCCTCGGAGTGGCGGTATATCGGAAAGGGAATGACCAGCGTTGACCTGGAGAAGCTCTGTACCGGAAAAGCTATGTATGGAATGGATGCGCGCCTGGATGGCATGGTGTACGCATCGGTCGAGCATCCCCCAGTGTTCGGCGGGGTAATAAAGACTCTCGACGATCAGGAGGCGCTGAAGGTAGCAGGAGTGCACCAGACCATCCGCATCGATCCGTTTAAGCCTCCCGCTGCCTTCCAGCCTCTAGGCGGAGTAGCCGTGATTGCTGACAACACCTGGGCTGCGTTTCAGGGCCGCAAGAAACTGAAGATAACTTGGGACAACGGGCCGAACGAATCCTACGACTCCGTCGAATACAAGAAGGAACTGCGGGAGACAGCGCACAAACCGGGGAAGGTTATCCGTAGCGTGGGCGACTCCGACAAAGCGTTCCCCACCGAGAATGTGTTTGAAGCAGACTACTACGTTCCGCTGCTGGCCCACGCCCCGATGGAACCCTTGGTGGCCCTGGCCGAATTCAGGGATGGAAAAGTCACAGCCTGGGCGCCAACCCAGAATCCTCAGGCGGTGCAGGCGATTGTGTCCTCCGAACTCGGAATTCCGCCCGGGGACGTGATTTGCCACGTCACGTTGTTGGGCGGCGGATTCGGAAGAAAGTCCAAGCCTGATTACGTTGCGGAGGCTGCAGTTTTGTCGAAGAAGCTAGGCCGCCCCGTAAAGGTTGTGTGGACGCGGGAAGACGACGTGAAGTTTGACTATTACAACGCTGTGGCTGCGATGTATTTGAAGGCAGCGGTCGACGACAAGGGGAAGCCCACGGCGTGGCTGCAGAGATCAGTCTTTCCACCGATCACCTCCATTTTCGATGTGAACGCTGTTTATGGCGATCCGCCGCACCTAGCACAGGGTTGGACGGACCTTCCCTATGATTTGCCTAACATCCGCATCGAGAACGGTCCTGCGCAGGCACATGTCAGGATTGGATGGCTGCGATCGGTGGCCAACATCTATCACGCGTTTGGAGTTCAATGTTTCACCGATGAGCTGGCCCATCGCGCGAATCGCGATCCAGTGGAGTATCTTTTGGAGCTTATCGGACCGCCGCGCACCTTGGACTTCACCAATGTGCAGTATCCGAATTATGGTGCGGATTACAAAACGTATCCCTGGGAAACCGGACGCCTGCGGAAGGTTATTGAAATGGTTGCCGACAAGTCCGGTTGGGCCGGAAAGAAAAGCGCGAAGGGACATGGGTTTGGATTCGCTGCCCACCGCAGTTTCCTGACTTATGTGGCCACGGTCGTGGAAGTGGAGGTAAGTGATGACGGCGAGATCCGCATCCCGCGCGTCGACACGGCATTAGATGCAGGGATTGTAGTCAATCCGGAAGCGGCCCGGGCGCAATTCGAAGGCGCCGTGGTTTTCGGCACGAGCATCGTGCGCAGCGGGGAGATCACTGCCAAGAACGGCGTAATCCAGCAATCCAATTTCAATGATTACCCCGTGGCTCGGATCAACGAGGTTCCGGCTCAGACGAACGTCTACATCGCGGAGAGCTCGGCGCCACCTGCTGGTGTCGGAGAGCCAGGAGTGCCGCCCTTCGTTGCCGCGTTTTGTAATGCGATTTTCGCCGCCACCGGCACGCGGGTCCGCGATCTGCCGCTCTCGACCAATAGTAATCTCGGCTAAGAGCACTCGGTGACGCTGAATAAGATTTTGTATTAGGACTTGAAATGAATCACGGATGTGATTGCTTCGATCGGTCGTCGTTGCAAGAGGATGCCAGCCGTTTGACATCGTGTCACTTACCTTCTAGAGAAACTTGCAGCTTCTTCTCCGGAGATTCGGTACCGCAATGACGTTGCTCTCATCCGACACCCGGGTAAAGTGGGCATTGGTCGTTTTTCTTGCCCTCGTCGCCGGTTATTTGGACGGCTATGGACTTCTTGTACTCGGAACCTATGTTTCGTTCATGAGCGGAAACACGACTTTCGCCGGACTAAAAAGCGGCAAGGGCAATTTTCAAGCTGCCTTCCCTTCCGCGATAGCCATCCTGTCTTTCGTCACTGGCAGTTTCTTGGGAAACCTCTTTAGTCTATCTAGATTGCGTTATTTCCATCGCCTGATCTTCGTCATCATTGCAGCTCTGCTTGCGGCTGTAGCTGGTCTTGAACGGCACGGGCTGTCGAGCGCCCCTGTCGAAATCGCGATGCTCAGCGTGGCAATGGGCATGATGAATCCAGCGCTATCGAAGGTCGGCGCAGAATCAGTGAGTCTTACGTTCGTGACTGGTACGCTGAACAGGATAGGCGGCAATCTTGCTGCAGCCGCTCGGCGGAAACCTCTAACGGAAGGACAAGGCTCACGGGATTCCTACCTCACCCGCGCTCGAATTGACGCAAGCGTATGGCTCGGATTTCTGGTGGGCGCAGCGCTGTCCGGAATGGTGGCCTCGCATTTCCGGATCTGGACTCTACTGCCGCCCTGCATCGGTATGATTGCCTTGGGTCTATTCAGCAAGAGCACCGCACCATCCCCCGCCTGAGCTCGCGCCCATCGTCGCGCGGCCCTCGGGGGCGGGTGTCAATTTCACAAGCGCAACCTCGAACAATCCCAAGCAGGCAACGCCAAGAAAGGAGCGTTACGCAGGCCTACGCTGCTGCGACGAGAGGCGTCGGTAAAGTGAACTGAAAAGTTGCACCCATCCCGGAGACACCGGTAGCCCACAATCGGCCGCCGTGCGACTCAATGATTGAGCGGCTGATCGGCAGGCCCATGCCAGTCCCGTTTCCCTTGGTTGTAAAGAATGGGTCAAAGACGCGTTCCGCCTGGTCCGGCGGCAATCCGGGGCCGGTGTCTCGAACGGAAATGAGCAGTTGACCATCGCTAACTTCCGACCTGATCGTCAGCTCATCGCCACGGCTCGAATCCTTGATTGCATCGAAGCCGTTCAGCATCAGATTCATGAAAACCTGCTGTAGTTGCACACGGTCTGCCAAAACCATAGGCACATTCTCAGCAAGCTCAGTGCGAATCGAAATTGAGTACCGGATCGCCTCGTTACGCAATAAGACAATCATTTCTCTGACGAGTTCATTTACGTCCAGCAACTCCCGTTGGAGAGCACCCTTTTTGAAGAACGAGCTGATTCTGCCAATGACGTCGCCCGCGCGCGTTACGGCCTGAACGACTCTCGTTGCGGCTTCGCTTGCCTGCACCAAATCAGGGACATCGCGTTTAAGACACCTCAAGCAGGTTCCGGCGCTTACACTTGCTGCGGAGATCGGCTGCTTGATTTCGTGTGCGATCGAGACCGCCAACTCGCCCATTGTGGTCACTCGATTTATATGCGCTAGTTCCGCTTGCGCCAGGCTTAGTTGTCGATTGGCGGCCTCAAGCTCTGCCGTGCGCTGAAGCACACGCGATTCGAGGTCGTCATTCATTTTCTTGATCTCTTCCTTGGCCTCTCTCAGTTCCGGAGTCTCAATCAGTTCCCAGGCGCCCCGTCGCCTCGCTGTTGCAAACTGGTGCGTGCCCACCACATCCAAGAGCTCATTCGCTCCGCACGAATTCAGAGAATAGGTACACAGCAAAACCATTAGCCGTCCGCCTACGCTGTCATTGACCAGCTGTTCGTACTCCGAAAAGGCATTCCAGTCCTTCTTCTGCAACCAAGCCGTGTTTCCGGTGCCTCGAAGTCCCGCATATCCCCGGTCTAACGCTCGATCGAGTTTCTCATTCCACGAAGTCATGACTCGGTTCGAATCGAACGTTCCACCTTTCAGGTACCAGTCCCGGCCATCGAATATTTCGATGCTTCGCTTCGACCGATAGTGATCAAACTCAGGCACCGCCTCGCGCAATCCATCCCACGCTTCCTGCTCGGAAAGAGGTTCGGAGAGAACCCAAACGCAGAACTCGTTATCTTCCAGTCCGGCTTTGAAAAACGACAACAGCATGTCGAGCAAGTCCTTCTTGCTCTCGTAAAAGTTGCAGAAATGCGTTCCCCAAGGCCGGTTTCCCACTACGTCGATTCCTGATCTTCGGATCTCACCGGTTGATGTCATAGACGTCACCCCAGATTCACGAGAGTATACTCCCTCCCCTCATATACTGGCACACCAACTCCCAAAGATGGCCTCCTCTGGTCTAGTCGCACTGTGGCACTCTTATCTGAACAAAATCTTTGCCATCATTCCTTTGTCTCCATAGTTCGACAAATGAAAATGAAACAATGACGGATGTGGGAGGGAGACACCGTTTTCCGCAAAGCGGAATCGAAGTCGAAACCTGGCGATTCTATGAAAGCGCCGCGATATACACAGCGCATCGGAACGATAGATCTTCATTCGTGGGCGCTTCCGATACAGCACTAAGACTTATCAGGAGTTGGCCGCTCGGTCAGGCTTGTGCAGACGATAGGCAAGCCACGCGACGAACAGAGCGGCCATGCCCGACACCGCCCGGATGACTTCAACGCCTAAAGAGCCGTTGTCGAAGAGCCGACGGCCGATTTTATTGGCAGAGTGAATCGAAACAACGCGCCGGGTTTGTTGTCGGCCGACGCCGAAAGCTGACCCTCATGACGGGAAATAATCATCCGGCAAATGGCCAATCCCAGTCCCATTCCGTGTGGCTTCGTCGTAACGAACGCATCGAATATGCTATCTAATTTTTCCGAATCAATGCCCGGTCCTGAGTCTTCCACGGACACGACAATCGCGTCGCGGCCATCGCGCTCAGTTCTAACCCACAGCACCCGAGGCCGATCGGTTACCGAGTCCATAGCCTCGATCGAGTTGCGGACCAAGTTGAGCATGACTTCCTGCAGCTGGCCGCTATGGCCGGGGACAAGGGGCAATTCGGGCGCTAGGACGGTGCGGGCCACGACACCGTGATCGTTTAGCTCTCCGCGGAGAACGTCCAGAACGCCAAGAGCAATTTCGTTCAAGTTGACCGGCTGCGTGTTGAGTTCGGCGCTCTTGAACAAGGACCGGAAGCTCTCTAACACCTGGCTGGCACGGTGGCAGTCACGGACTGTGCGGGCCACAGCTGCCTGCGCTTCGTCGTAGTCTGGTGGCTTTCTCGTGAGCCACCTTATTGCCGTAGCACCGTCTAACGCGATCGCCCCCAATGGCTGCCTGACCTCGTGGACCATCGCGCTCGTGATCGCGTCGATCTTCATTAGCCTGTTGTTCCGCTCCTGCTGCAGCATCATGTTTGAGCGAGTGAGGCGCTCCTCGCTCGCCCGCCTTTCGGAAAACAATGAAGCGACAACGATCGCGCAGAGCGACACCGCCAGGATGGCAGCCTGCGCGACCGGGGCGCGTTCGGCGATCGGAAAATTTTTTTCGTCGAACATACCGATGCTGAAGGTCGTCGTCCAAACGATTGTCACGGCAACGATGAACGCGGCCGCCGCTGCGAAGACCGGCCTGCAGCGAGCCCCGAGCCACAGCAGCAATGGAAACAACAGGGCGACAAGCGCCACGACTGTCCAGGGCTCCCTCGGCAGGAAAACGATGAGCCCGCTCAATGCGATCAGCCCCACAAGCGCCACGACGCCTTCGGCGATTTCGCTGCGCCGCGGCGGATGGCGCACAGTGGAAACGAGCCCGATTAACAGCGGCGCGACGGCGACGATGCCGGGCACGTTGGAAGTCAGCCAATGGGTCCAGATCGTCAGGGCCGGTGCCGTCGAACCTTCAACCAACACGACCCCCACCGTTCCGCCGATAGCTGCGGCAGTGGTCCCGACGATCGCCGCGGCAACCAACCCCAACACTTGGCGCAGGCTGTCGAGGCTGAAGGCCGAACCGAAGTACCGCTCGATCAAACCGGCCATGAGCAGGACTTGGCCGGCGTTACACAGGGCGAAGACGAGGGAGGTCGAGAGACTCCAGTTGCCCGAGAGGTTGGCCGCGACGCTCGCGACCATCGTCCCGATGGCCACCGGCAACCTCGCCCAGGGCCCGAGACCAACCAGGATACCGGCCGCGACACCTGCGGCCGGCCAGAACGCCGCAATATCGTCAGGCTTGGTTTTCAGGAAGAAACTGAGCTGCGCCGCCAGGAAATAGGCAATGGTCACCGCGATGGCGAGAACGACTGACCCGGCCCACCGCCATAACGATCCAGAAATCCATCGTGCCCATGCGCCGACGCGCCCCCGCAAGCCGCTCGTCAGGCCCCATGCCGTGGATCGCATTTCCACCACAGGTGTCCCTCATTCACAATGAATCCCGCCGCCTTTGCACGCCGTCCGGTGGGTCTCTGGAAAAGTCCCCGATTACGACGCGGGTGCCCGACGCCTCCGTCAGTCCACCCGATAGTCTGCCGGAAAGAGGGTCCTCGTCAAGTGGCTCTCGGCAAGCCGAGGGATGTAGTGCCGAGCATGAAGTCTGGACCGTCGTTCCGTCAGAGGTTTCTGCCCAGCGGCTGCAGCCAGATTATTGGACTGAGGACCAACTCGGCCATCCGACTTTTCTTCGTAGCAAGAACTGAGTTGCCTGTAACCTTCGATGCATTGCGCGAGCTTGCCAATTTCACAATCCGGCATTCCTGTAGGTGACACGGGCGATTGCTGACCAGTCCGCGTCTTCCAATCCCTGCGCCAGGGCAGCTACAAACCGATCATGTATTAGGCTCGCCATCGGCATGGGAACCGACCTTTCTTCAGCCGCCGCCAAAAGCAACCGGTTGTCCTTAAATCCAAGCGGCAATTTGAAACCTACTGGCTCGAACTTTTCTGAAGCGATGATGCCCCCATAGGTTTTGTAGACCGGGGCCGAAAACATGGACTCCGTTAGCACTTCCAGGAACTTTTGCGGATCGACGCCGGCCTTCCGCATTAGTGCAAAGCCCTCGGCCAGACTTTCAATCACCGTGGTGGTCAGGAAGTTTCCGCTGAGTTTGATCAAGTTGGCCGAAGGCGCATCTTCGTTGATCACGAAAGTTTTTTGCCCGATCGCGGCGAACAGGCTGCGGCATTTCTCGATTGATTCACTTGGTCCCGCCGACACGATGAACAGCTTGCCCGCAGCCGCAGCCTCCGGTCGGCCAAAAACAGGAGCTGCAATATACTTCTGACGCTTCTCCGCGTGCGATTTGGCCAGTCTGCGAGACAGATCCACGCTGATGGTACTCATCGAAATATGGACCGCTCCCTCCGGTAACGATTCGATCACAGCTCCAGGTTCGAAGATCACATCTTGCACGGCACGATCGTCAGCCAGCATCGTGATGAGCACTTCCACTCCGGCCGCTGCTTCCGAGGCCGTATCGGCGACTTTCGCTCCGAGACTTCGCATCTCCTGGGCGCGGCTTCGCGTGCGGTTGTAAACGACCAGATCGTGGCCCGCTTTAATCAGGTTGCGAGACATTCCCGCTCCCATACTCCCGAGACCGATAAATCCGACTTTCATGATGTCGTCCTCCTGCTCTAACCGCTCAAAGCGGATGTTGTTTTGGGGTGTGTTGTGGCGTCACTTAATGAGCCGTCATGCACTCCTCGATGATCGAATCCCATGCAAAATGGGAGATTTCTCTGTTTTCTCTTCTCGCCGAATGGACCGGTCGGCGTGTCGTCAACACTGCCTTTAGTTTCCGGCTGCCGCTTGTTCTTCGGAAGCCTTGGGCGCCAAATGCAGTTGAACGAGAACGGTTAAGTGATTTCCGACGATGGCATTGAAATTCGTCGCGACACCGACGTCCTCGGCGTTGGCTGCGTGAGGCGCTGCGGGAAGCCCATCAGTTGCCAGGTATGTTCCCGTGCATTGGGAACCGCTATAGGCTTCATTCGCGTCAGGCACCTGACAATTCTCATCTTGAACCACGGGTGGCCAATAAGTACTGACTACAGTCCTCACCAACTGAGGAAAGTCCTCGCGGAACATGCTCGTCGATCCCGACGCCTTGATAGAGCTTACCTTCTGCCCGTTCCCATCGGCATCCGGGAAGTCAAAAACGAAAGTGGCCTCGCGCGAAACGCGGTGGA
Organism: Verrucomicrobiia bacterium; assembly: GCA_050013395.1. Lineage (GTDB taxonomy): Bacteria > Verrucomicrobiota > Verrucomicrobiia > Palsa-1439 > Palsa-1439 > JBEKZD01. The sequence goes on from JBEKFI010000027.1 coordinate 13,577, forward strand.
TCACCGGAGCACCATACACGGGACCGGCATAGGCTTCATTCGGAGTCATCTCAACGTTGCGGTCCACACGCGTTACTGTCAGATCGCCTGTGGCTTGCAGCCGACCGTCCGCCGTCCGGACGACTTTCTTCGAATGGAAACACACCAGGGTGTGGTTGGACAGGTTCTCCAGCCAGTGGGTCAGGGACTTCCCGTCTTCATCTATGTCCGGCGCCATCGACGTAGCCGGATAGAGCCTAAATTCGATACTGGATTTCGAGGGATCACCGTCGTCAATCGTGACTCTTCCGTTGACCCTGGCGAAGCCGAGCGTCGCGTTGATTTTCGTTTTCCCGTAATCCGTCGTCGCGTCGGTGATCAGTTTCGCATCGGAATGGCGAGCGTCCACCTGCCAGGACCCGGCCATGGAAGCTGGTTTATTGTGGACATCCAGGCCCAGAACCGCCAGGGCCAGAACAACAGCTGCTGTAGATGCAACGATGTGTTTAAGCATTGTCTTCTCCTTTTGTTAAATCCGGACTCGTCGCGACACTGTCGGCTAATGCACGCCGCCTTCCAATCCACCGCAAGGTAAGGAGGCCCCACATTTTCAGAGGCATGAGTTGGCTAGGTGGTTGGGGTGGCCTTAGGAACAATCGGGCAAGGTGTCCTGCGGCTGACGCACTGTCCGCATCCCCTCGCCGCGAATATCGGTTTTACGTATCGTTTCTAGAGAACGAGACAATCCCCGCGAACTGTCGCGGCAGTAAATCATTCGAACATCACCAACGAAGCCCCTCGAACTGCTGTCGAAATGCGGACACCTATTTCCCGAATGAGTCAAGCGCAGGACACTCAACCTAGCAATTTCAATCTCTGGCCTCCGACCCAACTCTGGCTTTCCCAACATTTCCAACACTCTTGCTGAAGAGTTAAGTTGGCATGCCAAGTGCCCTTACTCCATTCGAAGCCTGCTTCGAATCGCGAATCGGGTATTACAAGTTGTTTGCATTCCTCTGAGGAAAGATATGAAAGTGCTCTTGCTGACCGCCGCTACCATTCTCGGCGTCTCCGCTATTTTTCTCCCACTTGTGACCAGCGCTCCGGCTGCGCAGACGCCGGCAAGTGCGGCCGGCACTCCACTCGGGCCGGACGACACGTACTTCGTGACTCAAACCTCGCTGGGTACTCCGTTTCAGGTTGACTCCGGCCGCCTTGCCGAAGCCAAGGGTACGACCCAGGCCATTCGGAGCTATGCGGAGTTGATGGTGAGTTCCCACATCACCGTGAATAACGCGCTGTTAGGGATTCTGAAGAACAAGGTACCGGTGCCGCCGCCAACACTTCTGAAAGCCGCGTACGCCACGATGGTTTCTACGCTTCAGCATGAAACCGGCGAGACGCTTGACGCTGATTACGTTAGGGGGCAGGTCAATTACCAGAGGGCCAACACCGCTCTTTATGAATATGAAATTGCGAATGGCACAGATCCCGACCTGAAGGCGTTTGCCCAAGAAACCCTGCCCAAGATTCAGGACCACTTGGCGCGTGCCTTAAAGCTGCAAGCGGCCGAGAAGTAAAGCCGACTGAGCAAAGGAACCGCGATGGAAAGGTACAGGAAGCGTTATGAGTGAGGGGCCGCATTCAAATTCACGCCGGAACTTTCTCAAGTCAGGCCTCGTCCTGATTTCAACCGCGACGTTGGCAGGAGAAACTCCGGCGGTGTTCGGGAGTCCCCGTGCCGAGGAAGCACATCGTTTTCTCAACGAATCCGAAAGGCGATTTCTGCTGACGGCTGTGGATCGACTGATTCCCGCAGACGAAAGCTGGCCGGGCGCCGCGGAAGCAGGCGTCCTGAATTACATCGACCTTCAAATGGCGGGAGCCTGGGGTCGTGGAGAGATGCTGTATCGGCACGGTCCATTTCGCAAGGGCACGCCTATGCAAGGGTATCAACTCGAATACACGCCCGCGGAACTTTTCCGCCGGTCCATTGGCGCGATTGATGCGCACTTTGCCTCTCTGGGAAAGTCATTCGATCAGTTGCCTGCCGAAGAAAAAGACGCATATCTTTCGACTCTTGAAAAAGGAGATATCGACCTTGACGGCGTGCCGTCGAACATATTCTTCGACTTCCTGTTGCAGCACACGGTTGAAGGATTCTTCTCCGATCCGATTTATGGCGGCAATAAGAACAAAATCGCCTGGAAGATGATCGGGTTCCCCGGCGCGTATGCGGATTACCACGATCTGATCGATAAGCATGGAGTTGAATTTCATCGAGAACCCCTGAGCATCGCCGATGGCCCGGGCTACCACTCAATGACCTCCAGCACGGGAGGGAAATAGGCCGATGCCGCAAAAGTTAAAAGAGGTTGATGTGGTCGTCATCGGAGTCGGCTTCGCCGGCTCCATTCTCGCCAAAGAGCTCGCGGCCTCCGGTCTCAAAGTCGTCGGCCTCGAGCGAGGCCACGGCCGCCACAGCGTTCCGGACTTCCAGGCACCTGCGATCCATGACGAACTGAAGTATTCGATTCGCAAGGGAATGATGCAGGACGTGACCCGCGAAGCGATGACCTTCCGCAACCAACACCGGGAGGTCGCTTTGCCGATGCGACAGTGGGAGGCATTTCTGCCCGGCACGGGTCTCGGCGGGTGTGGAGTTCACTGGAACGGACAGGCTTGGCGATATCACGAGGAGGAATTCATCTACAAGACCCACATCGAGCAGCGCTACGGTAAGAAGATCCTGGATCCGGATCTCCGCATTCAAGACTGGGGCGTCACCTACCAGGAACTGGAGCCGTACTACGATCGTTTTGAATATCTCCTGGGCGTTTGTGGCAAAGCCGGAAATCTGAACGGCAAGATCGAACCGGGTGGAAATCCTCTGGAAGCACCCCGCTCCCGCGAGTATCCCAATCCACCGATGAAGGAGCAATACTCCGGGGCCCTGTTTCGGAAGGCAGCTTTGGAACTGGGGTATCACCCGTTCCTCCAGCCGTCCGCCAACACGACGCGCCCGTATACAAATCCCGAGGGATTGACTTTGAATCCCTGCGTCTATTGCGGGTTTTGCGAACGGTATGGTTGCGAGCACTTCGCTAAGGCGAGTCCGCAGACGGTGATCTTGCCAGTGCTCATGAAGAATCCCAATTTCGAGCTGCGCACTGAGTCGCAAGTTCTCCGCATCAACCTGGACAGCACGGGGAAAAAGGCGACAGGCGTGAGTTACATGGACGCGCAAGGGCGAGAATTCGAGCAGCCGGCAGGCCTGGTGCTTTTGACCGCGTTCGCTTTGAACGACGTCCGCATGTTGCTGCTCTCCGGCATCGGCAAACCGTATGACCCCGCGACCGAAACAGGAGTGGTGGGGAGGAATTACGCCTATCAGACGCAGAGTTACGTTCCGACTTTTCTCGGCGAGGACGTTCCCTTGAATTCCTACATGGCGGGCGGAGCCAGTGGAACGGTCATCGACGATTTCAGCGTCGACAATTTCGACCACAGTTCCCTCGGATTTATTGGGGGATGCTATGTGCTGTGCGGCAGCACGAACGCGCGCCCGGTCGAATTTCATCCGACACCGCCCGGGACGCCGCGCTGGGGCAGGAAATGGAAGGACGCCGTGCGGCGGCATTACAACCACACCGCGATTTTCAATTTATCCGGTACGTCTACCGCCATGCGGGGGAACTACCTTGATTTGGATCCGACCTATCGCGATGCGTGGGGGCTGCCGCTCCTGAGAATCACATTTGATTTTCCAGACAACGATGTCCGCATGAGTAGATTCGTCACCCACAAGGCCAGTGAAATCGCCCGACAGATGGGTGCCAAGATCGTCGTGGATTCTCCGAGAACGGGTCCGTTCACGACAACCTCGTACCAGAGTACCCATAACACTGGAGGTGCAGTAATAGGGGCCGACCCTTCGACAAGCGTGGTGAATCGCTACTGCCAGAGCTGGGACGTGCCGAATGTGTTCGTGGTGGGAGCCTGCAACTATCCCCAAAATTCCAGCTACAACCCAACCATCACTCTGGGCGCGCTGATCTACTGGACCGCGGACGCGTTGAAAACCCGCTACCTGAAACGACCCGGACCTCTGGTGTAACCGATGATGAAGAATCACAGCACCGTGCGGACACTGTTTGTATTTATCGTCGCGGGAATCTTTGCTGCGGCGATCATGGTCGCGAGCTACCTGGCCGCGCAGACCACGATCCCGACAAAACCGACTCCAAATAAATCGATCTCGAGTAAATCACAGATGGGATCTCAGATTGTGGCACAGGGAACCGCAAGAGGTGCCGTGGCCTGTGCTCGCTGTCACGGCTTCGATGGAGCTTCCGACGGAAGCGGCGCATTCCCCAGGCTGGATGGTCAGTCCGCACAGTATCTCGCCGAGCAATTGCGGCACTTTGCTTCCGGCCATCGCCAGAACGCACTCATGCAGCCCATCGCCAAAGGATTGAATGACGATGAAATCGGCGCTGTCGCGCAATACTACGCGAGTCTTCATGCCGTTCCCTTCCCCTCGCGCCCGGTGCCGGCACAGCTACGCGATCGCGGAAAGCAAGTCGCAGAAGTGGGTGATTTTAGTGTGCGCGTCCAGGCGTGCGAGAGCTGCCACGGGCCAAACGGCGAGGGAGAGCCCATTTCCGGCGTACCGTACCTGGGCGGGCAATACAGTCACTACATCAGCATTCAGATTCAAATGTTTCGCCAAGGCTATCGGAAGAGCCAGCAGATGTTCGTTCCCGCTCATAACCTCAACGAACAAGACATCATTGCCGTCGCGGACTATTTCGAGCAGGCATCTCGTCCAGCAGTGAAGTGAATCATCGGGAGAAAACATGACGGAGGAAGAATTTCATTACACATCAGCGAGCAAACCAGAGGGTGTGGCGCCCGGCGCCGCTCGCTCTGCGGCCTATGAAGCTCTCAAAGATGGTCCTCGCGGAGCCCTGATTATTGCAGCCTGCGCGGTGGGACTGCTTCTAGCAGGATGGCTGTTCTTTTATTTCGTGCTGTTCATGAGTAGGGGGCACATTGGCTGACGAATTCAATAACGAAGGCGCCAGTCTGGTTTCAGAACCAGTCATCATCAAGACGGAACGACGTTGGTTCCTCGCCATGGCTGCAATGCTCGGTGTGATGTTGGCGGTGATCGTCCTTACCGGCATCGGGCAGATGCTTCATCCCTTAAGCGACGTGGAAACCATCGACCCGGCGACTTTGCACCTGCAAGGGGAGTTTGTCGAGAGCAATCTTGGCTCCGCTGTCGAACCCGACGGGTCCATCACGGTTCGCATAATTGCCGAGCAATATATGTTTGTTCCGCAGTGCGCGGTCGTGCCGGCCTCGACGCCCGTTCGTTTTCGGTTAACCAGCGCCGATGTGACCCATGGCTTCTTCGTACAGAGCACGAATACCAATGCCATGGTTGTCCCCGGCTATATCACGAATGTAAGGACAAGCTTTGAAGGCCCGGGAACGTACCAAATGCCCTGTGACGAGTTTTGCGGTTTCGGTCATCACGCGATGGCAGCGCGCGTTGTAGTTGTGCCGAAAGATCAATTCACGACCCTGCGGCCGGACGAAAGGATGAATTGTGGAACACGGTAAAACCCTTTCGCTCGCCCACTTGTGGACCGCATTTCTTTGCTTCTTGCCCGCCATTGGACTGGGCTTCTGGCAGATGCTGATGCGCAGTCCGTTGCCGGCCCCGGTCGACGACCCGAACATTTACTACGCCTCGGTGACCGCACATGGGTCCATCATGGCCTACGTTTTCCCAACATTCTTCGCAATGGGATTTGGCTACGCCATTGCGGTCTCGGCGCTGGGAAGGCCGCTCCAGGGAGAAAAATGGGCGTGGGTTGGTTATGCCCTGGCACTGATCGGCACTGTGATGGCTCTGGTGCCGGTTGCCGCAGGCCGATCTTCAGTCTTGTACACCTTTTATCCACCTCTGGTAGGAAGCTCGTGGTACTACCTGGGCGTTGCGCTGGTCATCATCGGATCTTATTTTTGGATCGGGTTGATGCTCGTCAATTTCCGTGCCTGGAAACGAGAAAACCCGGGGAAACCAGTTCCGCTCGCCATGTTTGCCATCACAGCGTGTGCCATCCTGTGGGGATGGACCGCACTCGGAGCGGTCAGCGAGGTCCTCTTCCAAATCCTGCCGGTGACGTTTGGATGGCGCCACACCATTGATGCCGGGCTGGCCCGAACGCTGTTTTCTGTGACGTTGCACGCGATTGTCTATTTCTGGCTTATTCCGGCTTACATCGCTTACTACACATTAATGCCGCAGGCGGCGGGCGGACGCCTCTACAGCGATACCATGGGACGCATCACCTTTATATTGTTCCTGGTTTTTTCCATTCCCGTCGGCTTGCACCATCTTTTCATGGATCCCGAACATGGCTCGGGTTTCAAGTTCGTCCAGTCCGTGCTTACTTTCATGGTCGCCCTCCCCACTTTGCTCACGGTGTTCACGATCACCGCCTCTCTCGAGATAGCGGGGCGTGTGCACGGAGGTAAAGGCCTATTCGGCTGGATCCGTGCGCTGCCCTGGGATGAACCTATGGTCCTCGCGGTCGGTCTTTCACTGCTTCTGCTTGGGCCCGGTGGATTCGGCGGACTGATCAACATGAGTTACGCCATGAACGCGATGATCCATAACACCTCATGGGTTACCGCCCACTTCCACCTTATTTTTGGAGGGGCCGTAGTCATCGTGTACTTCGCGATCGCTTACGAACTCTGGCCCCGATTAACCGGGCGCCCGCTGGTCTCAAAGCGTCTTGCGGACATTCAGTTATGGCTTTGGTTCTGGGGCATTCTTATCACGACGGTACCTTGGCACATCGCGGGTTTGATGGGCCAGCCTCGACGCTACGCGATCTTCGACTACTCGGATCCGGTTGCTGCGAAGACAGCGGTCCTCGTCATCTTGTCAGTGATCGGTGGTTGCATCGTGCTCAGCTCCGTTCTCCTGTTCTTTTACGTCCTGGTTCGATCGAGCTTCGCTCCCGAGGCCGAATCGATGCCTCCCATGCGCTACGCGTTGTCGGTGAATCCTCCAGCCACAGTACCCTCGCTCCTCAACGGGTTCGGACTCTGGAACGTGATCCTATTGGCGCTCGTGCTGATTGCTTACGGCTATCCCATCGGCCAATTCTTTTTTCTCCACAATCAGAATGCGCCCGCATACTCCTTGACCCGGGAGTATACGAAATGAGCTCGGAGAACGGATCATCTCGTTTGCACAATCCATGGGTTTTTATCGTGATCGCTGTTGTTTCGGCAACGGTTGTGGTTGCGTTCGGATTGGGATTTGTGCTCTTGCCGCGGTACCAAGAGAGTCGTGTACCGTTTTCCACGAAGGATGCGGTGTATCACGCTCTCGGCTTTCATATTCATGGCAAGGCCTTCAACACCATCCAGCCTTCGCTGAAGGTCCCAACCTACATTGCGTGGTCGGAAACCACCATTCGGCAAGCGACCACCGGTGACCGGAAGAGTGGAGAGTTCATCGCAATGAATTGCACGGCATGCCACGGTGAAAAGGGACTAAGCACCGAACCTTGGGTTCCCAGTCTGGCAGGGCTTGACCCACTCGTGCTCTACAAACAACTCGACGATTTTCGCTCTGGAACTCGCCTGTCGGGTCCGATGTCCGCGATTGCGCAATCGCTCACGCCACAACAGTGCGCGGACGTGTCCGCGTACTTTGCATCACTTCCCGGGTTACCGGAAAACCGTGGCGAACGGACGCCGCGTCCTAACAGCAGTTATCGTAACCGCGATCCTGTGCAAAGGCTCATTTATGCCGGTGACCCGAAACGCGGCATCGCGGCATGTGCCTCTTGCCACGGCCCCGGCGGCTATCGGGTGGGCGCTCCAGCCCTTGAGAAACAAAACGAACTGTATATCGAGCAGCAGTTGCAAGCATTTGCTCAGGGGACGCGCGCCAACGACATGAACATGCCGATGCGAACCATCGCTGGCGTGCTTACGGAATCGGAGATCCGAGCGCTCGCACGAGCATACGCAACCGAGAACGCCAACGGACCGTAAGAAGACAGTCCGGGAAAACGGGACTCTACTATCGAGGAAAAGAGAATACTCCGATGGGAAAATTGATTGGCTGCTTGCTTGCAGCTTCACTGTTGCTCTTTTCTGCGTCGACGAAGTCCGGCAACACTCCGGTCGGCGTGGAACTCGTCCCCGTTGGCACGCCCTACAGTCCGGGAATCCTGGCTGGCGATACCCTGTACGTCTCTGGTCTGCAGGGAACGGACCCGAAAACCCATGCATTGCCAGGCGACTTCGGCCAAGAGGTCAGAGACTGCTTGGAAAATGTCGGGCACGTTTTGAACGACGCCCAGATGAACTACTCCGATGTCGTTTCAGTTCAAATCTATCTGGACGATATGTCGCAGTTCCAGGAAGTGAACGCCATCTACAAGAAGTACTTCAAGAGCCCGCTGCCCGCTCGAACCACCGTACAGGTCGCCAAACTATCTTTGGGTGCTCACATCGAGATCTCGGCTATCGCGCGCAGGTGATGTTGAGAAATTGAGAGGCAAGATGAAAAAAGGAATGGAGCGATTCGCTAAGATTTGGCTTTGCATAGGCCTCGTGGCCGCCTTGGGAATAGTCTGCCGGGGGCAGGCGGAGGGCGGCAGTCCGAAATTCGTTGTCGATCCCAACTGGCCAAAGCCGTTGCCTGAGAAATGGGTAATCGGACAAGTCAGCGGTGTATGCGTGGACGCACAAGATCACGTCTTCATCGTTAATCGCAATGACATGACCGACAAGGAAGGGGAAGTTGCGCAGCAAGCGCCACCTTACATTGAATTCGATCCCGACGGCAATGTAGTGAATAGCTTTGGCGATTGGAAAGTCGTTCCGAATGTTACCCACGGCTGCACCATTGACTATGAGAACAATTTTTGGACGGCAGGCAATGGAGATGGAATCATCCAGAAATACAGCCGCGACGGAAAACTACTGATGCAGATCGGGGAAAGAGGCGTTGTCGATACTTCCGATGGCACTCTCAAGGGTCGCGCACTGAACTCGAGTCACTCGCAGTTTTACATGCCTTCCGACATAGCGGTAGATCGCGCCAATGGCGACGTCTACGTAGCGGACGGTTACGGCAATAGCCGGATAGCTGTCTTCGATCGATCCGGGAATTTCCTTCGTCAGTGGGGGCATCAGGGGACAAAAGAAGAGGCCGATGCGGGCGTCGGTGGTGCATTCATGCAGGTCGTGCATTGTGTAGTCATCGGCAACGACGGTCTAGTCTACGTCTGTGACCGGCAGGGCGACCGGATCCAAGTCTTCGATAAGATGGGAAGTTTCAAAAACAACATTTGGATCAAAAGAGGAAACAGTCTCCCGGATAATTGGGGCACAACATGGTGGATCAGCTTTTCTCCCGACCGGGAGCAGAGATACATCTATGTAGACGACGGAGGCGATGAGCAGGTCAAAATTCTCGACCATGCTAGCGGACAGGTACTCTCGAGCTTCGGGCGTCCTGGTCACCAGATCGGTGAGTTTACTCATGGCCACACTCTGGCGGTCGATTCCAAAGGCAATGTCTATGTGGCCGAGACCGATTGGGGCCGCAGAGTCCAAAAATTCGAGCCAGTGAAATGATGCTCCGTTGGCGCCTCCAATGACGGGCACTGTGGGAGCGGCTGCGGTCCTCATTCATTGTCCCCGATTTTGGTGGGTAGAGTGAAAGCAAAACGTGCGCCACGGGGAGAGTTGAGGTCAGCCCATAGGCGCCCACCGTGCGATTCAACGATCGAGCGGCTGATCCGAAGTCCCATGCCGGTGCCGTGAGTCTTGGTCGTGAAGAAGGCATCAAAAATCTGCTCTGCCTTCTGTGGCGGGAGACCGACGCCGGTATCGCTGACCGAGATCAGCACTTGACCATCCTCACCGCGCTGCGACTGGATGGTGAGCTCGCGCGTCCCGTCCACACCTTTCATCGCGTCGATGCTGTTCATGATGAGGTTCATCAGCAGCTGTTGCAGTTGCACGCGATCTCCCATGACCTGAGGGAGGTCTGCAGCGAGTTCCGTCCGAATTATCACGGCGAATTGAGTTGCCTCGCTGTACAGGAGAAGCATCATCTCTCGGATAATTTCGTTTAGATCCACCAACTCGCGTTGCAGAGAATCCTTCTTGAAGAGCAGACGGACTCGCTTGACGATCTCGCCGGCACGCCTTCCGTCTTGTACCATTCTCGACGCAGCCGCGCGCGCCTCCTCCAAATGGGGTTGATCGCGCGATAGCCAGCGCAAGCAAGTATTGGCGTCGGTGATGGCTGCGGCAATGGGTTGATTGACTTCGTGCGCTAGCGAAGCAGTTAGCTCTCCCATGGTGGTCAACCGGCTGACGTGGGCGAGATCGGCCTGAGTTTGGCGCAACGCCTCTTCTGATCGCGTGCGTTCAGTGACGTCGCGCACGGCAGCGGAGACAAGCGTGCCCTCTTCGGTCTCCAGCGGACTGAGACTGATTTCTACAGGGAACTCCGTTCCGTCTTTTCGCCGTCCATACAGCTGCAGACCTTCGCCCATCGGCCGCACCCGAGGCTGTGCGAAGAACTCCTTCCGGTGCTGGGGGTGTAGGCCCCGAAATCGTTCCGGCACCAAAATCTCAACCTCTTGCCCCAGAAGGTCGTCCCGCTGATACCCAAACAGTTTCTGGACTTGAGCATTGACCAACACGATCTTGCCCTGCCGATTCATGACGATCATTGCATCCGGAGCAGATTCCAGAAGCCCGCGGAATTTCTGCTCGGCTCGCTTGCGGTCGGTGAAATCGATAATCGTGCCCACAAACTCCGGGTCGCTGGACTCCTTTGCCAGGAGATGGCCGACGCAGTGGGCATGCTTGACGGATCCATCCGGCAGCGCAAGCCGGGCCTCGAATTCATAATCCTTCTGCTCCCGGATTGCCGCGTCGAGGAGCGATTCCACGGAAGCCCGGTCGTCGGGATGAATTCGTTGCAAGACAGTTTGAAAGGACGGAGCAGGCTGTTCCGGATCGAAGCCCAGGATGAGGAATGTTTCTCGCGAGAACAGCAATTCTCCCGAGGAAACCGGCCATCCCCAACTGCCGGTGTGGCTCAGCCTCTGCCCTTCTGCCAGGAACTCCTCGCTCCGGCGCAGCTTTTCTTCAGCCCGCTTTCGCTCCACGATCTCGGCTTTCAGCTGCTCGTTGGTGCTGGCAAGCTCGGCAGTGCGTGCCCGCACCATGTTTTCCACGTCGTCGTAAGCTTTGTGGAGCGCCAGTTCTGCGCTGCGCCGCTCCCGAATTTCCCTTTCGAGCTCCTCATTGGCGGCGCGCAGTTGAGCCGGACTCGGGAGGGCTACGGCTTCCGGCACAAGGTGCACAAACAACGCCGCCGTGGCCACGGAGGACGCCGCGGTAATGGCCTTGATCACACCGGCCAGCCGGTAGGTGCCGTGCCAGACCGTCCAGACTTCCATCAGATGCGTGGTTCCGCAGCCGAATATGAAGATACCGAACATTAAAAACATCCAGTGAAAGGGGAGGTCGCGTCGCTTTCGCACAAAATAGACCAGCGCCAATGGGATCACATAGTAAGACAGCGCGATCATGGTGTCCGAGATCGCATGCAGCCAGACGATCCCCGGCTGCCAGAGATAGCAGTACCCGTGTCCCATGAAATCGGACGAGAACAGTTTCGTTAGGAATTCGAGCATCTTCCCCTCCCCTTCCGCTCGGAGGTCGCCTGTTAGAATTCGTCGAGTCGTCGCTAACGAAGCGTGAACGGATTTCACGCGGACCCCAGGGCCGACGTTGAAACCTTAGAACCGGGAGTTTGACAACTTGTGGAAAAATTGTATCAGGGCGCTCGTGTTCCTTTCGAACCCGGGATTTCCATTTTGGCGCCCGATCTAGGTGGCCCTCTGCGATCAGTGACCTGACCGGTCTTTTGTACCAAGTGGAATGTTTGTGTAACGCCGTTGGACACTTGTCCGTAGTCGTCGCCGGGGGTGTGGGAAGTGGGAAACGCGGAGCGTTTTCCACATCTCCATGCCCCGGTGGCTTCGGTTTCTCTGCCCATTCACGGCAGGAAAAGTGAAAGTGCCTACCGCAAGACCTCCCCAGCGACTGCCTCCTGCTGAATTCTGCGCTACGCTGATCGGGCTGACTCCCGGCGTCAATGTCAGCAGCTGGGTGAAGTTTCGACCATTCAACGGCAGATCGTTCGCCGGCTTTGTCGTGACGATCGTTCCTAGCTCCGACGTCGTAGAATCCACGGCCGACAGATGTGCGGTGACTGTCAGCGGTTGCTGCGAGGATCCAACGGTGAGTCCAAAATCGAGCGTGGCTGTCTGGTTGACCTGCAGCGGGGAATCTGCCGCAATTGGCTGACCTTGAAGATAGACCGCCCCCCCGAAATCTGGCACACAACTGGCACACCGGAGCGGTCATATTCCCAGCAAAACCGCGGTTTTCGACTGACTGATAGTCAGTCCACCTTAATCCATCAAACCGCGATCGGCGGCACGGAACTGATCAAATCGACGTAGTGCGAGAACCCCGTTCCCCGGTTTGGGAGCGATCGATCATTTCCTACAAGCCGACTTGAACGAAGCCGCGTTACGGCGGACGCATTCGCGTGTTGCTGGCCAACGGTGGAGGTGATCTGAGCTAGCTTGTGTCGCAGAGGAGGAACTCTCTGTGACCCATCTACGTCAGCTCATGCTGGAAGAACTAAGACGCCGCAACTTCGCCGATTCAACCATCCGCTCGTACCTTCACGGGGTTCAGCACTTCAGTCGCTACTTCCACCGCCGACCCGATCAGCTTGGGCCCGAACACATTCGCGAGTATCAGGCAGCGCTCTTCACTAAGTTAAAGTTCAGCCCGAACACTGTGGCCCTGCGGCTGGCTGCTTTACGCTTCTTCTATATTCAGGTTCTGAAGAGAGGCTGGAGCATCGCCGAGACGCCGTATCCGAAGAAAGTTCTGCACCTGCCCGAGATACTCAGCCAAGACGAAGTCGCGCGTCTGATTGACGCAGCCGAGTTTCCCTTTCATCGCATCCTGCTGATGACGCTGTATGCCACGGGCGCACGTCGCGCAGAAGTGGCGCGCCTGAAGATCAGCGATATCGACAGCCAGCGGATGGTTATCCATATCCGGGGCGGCAAAGGTCGCAAGGACCGCGATGTCATGCTCAGCCCGAAGTTGCTCGATGCGCTGCGCGTCTATTGGTGCGGGCTCAGACACAAGCCGACGAACTGGCTGTTTCCCGGCAATCGATGGCATACCGCAAGTGATCCGGTCACCACCAAGGTCCTGTGGACTGCCTGTCAGAACGCCGCACAACGCGCTGGGCTTGAACACAAGCACATTCATCCCCACACGCTGCGCCACTGCTTTGCCACGCATCTGCTCGAAGCCGGTGCCGACCTGCGCACCATCCAGATGCTGCTCGGGCATCGCGACCTGGAGGAGACGACGATCTATCTGCATCTCTCCCGGAGACATCTCAGCGCCACCGGCAGTCCGCTGGATGCACTCACGATTCGAGAACAGGGAGAACCGACACCGAGCGCATGAACCGGCCTCCTCTGGAGGTGGCCGACATCGTTCGTTGTGCGGGGCAGTTGTTTGCTGAGCGCAGTCGCCGCTGGATCACCTGGCAGCATCAGAAGATTTTGCTGGCCATTGCTCGCTGCCGCACCGCCGCGCTAGGCGGGCATCGCGATCACTGCTCGGACTGCGGATATTCCGCCATCTCTTACAACTCGTGTCGCAATCGGCACTGTCCCAAGTGTCAGGGCAATGCACGCCT
>JBEKFI010000028.1:0-27351 GCA_050013395.1 Verrucomicrobiia bacterium
ACGTCAAACACGGCGATCTTCGACATCGAGATGCTGGTGGTTGCGACGCGCGAAGGCTGTCGCGTTGCCGAACTGCCAGTGCAATGGGTGCACGACCCCGACACGCGCATCCCGTACAACTTGCGGCGCGCGTTGCGCATCTGGGCAGAGCTGTTCCGAATCCGGCGGGCGCAGCGGGTAGGCTGGCCACTTCGTGCCAGAAAATGAACTGGATTGGTGACAACAGATTGCGAGCATGATAATAATTTGAACCAATAAGGAACTCGTGAAGTCAAGAGAAGAGTGTGGATTTTGCGCGGGCCGTGAATCGCGGGTTAAACACGACCTTGGTTCTCACAATATCGTGAAATGCCAAAGTTGTGGGTTGATGAGGCTATCGCCGATGCCAAGGCTCGAAGACACCCAGCAGGTGTATTCCGACCTTTCCTATTTTCAGAACCCCGGGTTCTACGATGTGGCACGCGGCAATTTGTACGGCTACGTGGATTACATCGCTGAACGGATCAACAAGCTGCGGGCGTATCGACCCATTGCCGAATTCCTGCGCGACCGTCACGGTCGCACCAAACGCGAAAATCCAGAGACGTCGAGCAAGCCGCGGCTTTTGGACGTTGGCTGTGGGCTGGGGTATTTCCTCGACGTGGCGCAAGACGTTGGATTTGAGGTGGTTGGTGTGGAGTTCAACCCCGGTGCGGTGCGGGTAATGCGAGAAAAGTACGCCTTTTCGGTGTATGAAGGCGGTGTCGCGGCGGTACCGGCGACGGAAGCACCGTTCGACGTGATTACCATGTTTGACGTCATTGAGCACTTACGCGATCCGTTCCGTGACTTGCAGCGGATACATCAGATGCTCCAACCGGGCGGTGGGCTGGCGATTACAACGATGGACTCGGAGAGCTTCACGTCGCGGCTGCTCGGCAAGCGGCTGGAGGATTTCCGTCGCATTCGGGAGCACTTGTATTTCTTCAGTCGCGAGTCGCTGACGAAGGTGTTGGAGAGCGTCGGCTTCCGGGTCTACGCCATCAAGTCGCACGGTCACACCTTCGAGCTGGCATTTTTGTTTGAGCGAATGCAGATCATCAACCGTCCGATTTTCAGTGCGGCCCGCGGGCTGGTGGAACGCCTCGGCCTTGGCCGGGTACGTATTTCGGTTAACCCGCACACTAAAATGATCGTGTATGCCCAGAAACCCCATGAAACAAGCGGCTAACAAACGTCCCGATTTTTTTCAGCGCCTTCTGCCGGACACGACCGGTCGTCGGTTGGTCCTGCTGGCGATCCTCATGGTGGCCGCGTATCTCCGCTTGTCGCACATGGGGGTCATGCTGTGGGGGGGAGATCCGTCCGATGCCACGATGCTGGCGGTGCGCATGGCTCAAGGAGCGGAATGGCCGCGCCACGGCCTGATGTTCAGCGTCGGGGTGTGGCAAACGCCGTTAGTGATCTACCTGATTTCACCGTTCATGTTGGTCAGCCAGGACCCAACCTGGTTCCCGCGGTGCTGGGCGGTGATTTGCACGGGTGCAGTGTTTTTGTGTTTCTTGATCGGTAAGAAGTTCTTTTCCGAAAAGATTGGTCTAGTGGCGGCGGCGTTGTTTGCCGTGGCGCCCTGGCCGGTGATGTTTTCACGGCAGGCGTGGTGCCAAGGGATTGTCCACGGGATCGCGGTGGCGCTGCTTTGGTTTTGGTGCCAGTTTCTCACCCAGAAAAAACCATGGCCGCTGTTCTGGGTGGTACTGCTGACGCTCTTCATGGCCCAAATCCACTTGGCCGCTGTCGCGTTGCTCGCGCTGATCGGGGTGGCCTGGCTGGTTTTGCGATTCCCGCTTTACTGGAAGCCGATCATCGCCGCCATTGCTGTCAACGTCCTGACGGTCGTGCCTTACATTGATTACCAGATCGAGCATCACTGGGAGGATTTCAAGCGCACGGGTTCGGTGATGAAATCGTTCAACGAGTACCAGCCGTATTCGATCGAGGGCATCCATCCGCAGTTCGGCTTCCCTTTGCCAAGTCGCAAACATTTCGAGCACATTTTGAATCTGTCGTCAGGTCGGCAGTTCGAGGAAATCAACGGGTTGTCCACGCCGAAGTTCAACGCGCTGCCCGGCATGTCCCTCATCAACGGCTTGTCGTCTCTGGAGAGATTGGCGATCCTTTGTGCCTTGGTCGGCTTGGGCGTGTTCTTGGTGAGGAAGGCGAGGGCGTCCGTGCGTTTCCCGTTCTTCGAGGTGGACAGCGAGCCGGTGCTTGCACTGCTGTTCCTGTGGATGATCGTGTCCCTGCTGTTCTTCCACGTGACGGGTATCAAGAGCTACGTGATCTATTTTACGTTTATCTTTCCAGTGCCGTTTCTGTTGTTGGCATGGTTCTTCGTCCGCTTGGAGGAGTTCGGTCTAAACCATTTTAGACGGTTGCAGGGGCGCCCGTTCCGAATCGGCTTATGGGTCATTGTGGTATCGATGGTCGCCAGTCAGGCGGCTTTCGTCGAAAGATTATACGGGTTCTGGGAAGAGGAGGGGGGCGCGCTTGGGACCCGCTGTGAGGCTTACAAGCATGAAGTGGCTGTGACTGACCATATTGTCGAGCACGCGCAGAGCAAGAACCCGCTAGTCAGCACGGATTGGCCTCCACAGACGCCTGTGCACCATGGCATCCAGTATTTGCTGTGGTGGAAACTGCGCGACCGGCCGTTGCCGGCCGTGCTACCGCCCGGGCAATCACAGACAGCTTTTGTCGTGGTCGATATGAGATTCAAGAAGGCAAGTGATGTGCCACGTCCTCTCGACACGCTGCCGTTTCGAGCATTTGGGCCGCTGCGGCTCTACGAAATACCCATGCCAGCGCAAGACAACAAGTGATTGAAGAATATGTTCTACTGTGTGCTTGGATGAAACGAGGCTATCAGATCTATCGTACTAGGGTACAGATGTGAAACGAGATATGGTTGACAACGGAGCGGTGGAAGAGATCGCCAGCAATGCACGTCCGAATCCGCCAAGCCGCCTTGGAACAAAGCGGTGGTTCTTTGTGTCGGCTGTCCTTGTTGCCCTCGCGCTAGTGATTGCCTGGCAGCGCTGGCACACCTACGCGCAGGCAGTGCCCAACGATACCGGATACTACGCGGTGATTGCGCACGAGACGTTGCAGGGTCGTGAACTGTACGCTGATCTCTACGATCCCGAGCCGCCGGGAACCGCTGCTACCTATGCACTAGCGGAACTGGCCGCCGGTTACGGGCATTCCTCCTTGTATCTCATGGAAGTGGCTGCAGGAGTCCTGACGCTGCTCGGTGTTTTTGCAGCGGCCTATTTCGCCGGCGGCGGTATTGCCGGGGGACTTTGGGCGGCTCTCTTTTGGGCGGTGATTTCTGGGGACGCCGCCTTGTACGGGAACCAACCGACCAGGGAAGCTTTTATGAATGTTTGTTTGGTGTGGGCCTTTGCCTTCCTTGCGAAAGAAGATTTGCGCCGGAGGTTTAGCCTCGGTTTGGTAGCGGTGGGCATTCTCTGGGCAGCGGCGTCGCTCTACAAGCTTCTGGCCGTGGTTAGTGCGGCGGCCCTCGCCATCGCTTATGTTGTCAGTGCCTCAGCAACGCGCGAGGTTCGAAAACGCGCGGTCACTCACATGATCGGGCTCGCGGTGATCGGGGCGTTGGGTTGGGGGATGACTTCTCTGTACTTCGTTGTCACCCGCCGTTTTGACGCGTTCTGGGAATCGGTGTTTCAGGTCGCCGGCCAGCACGGTGGCAAGATGCTGGGTGAACTGCTCCACGACCCCGGGGGTCACAACCTCATGGATTTCCTTCTTCCGGATTTCCTGTACTTTGCGGTTCCGCTTTTCTGCGTTTCACTCGTCGGCGTTTCCTACGGGCGGCTCACGGGGTTTCGCCGGCAGGCTGCGTTGGTGCTCGCATCTCATGTCGGCATCCTCGTCGTGGTGGCGCTACACGGCTCGAGTTGGGCGCCCTACCACTGGCTCTTGTGGCTTCCCGTGGTGTGCGTCGGTGCGGGTTGGGGTCTGGGGATTTTCCTCCGGTCAACGACCGGGAATCTGAAGCTACCTCTCTATGTCGCCGGGATCACTGTCGCACTCTTTTTACTGCGGTACGAAGGGGCATTTTACCTGCGGCCCCCTGACGACTGGTCGCGGATTCAAATGGGCGGGTATGGCAACGTGATGATCGAGGCGCGTAACCTGGCGAGAGAGATTGATTCCCTGCTGAAACCGGATGAGACCTTCTGCCAGCTCGCCAATGAGCCTGAGCTGTACTATTACTCGCGCCGTCGGCCGCCGACAGGATTCCTGACGATCTATCCGGTGCTGCAGGAACACTTCGCAACCCATGCGAGTTTTGTTAAACGGCTTATTGCTGACATCGCCAGAGAAAAACCTGAGTTGATTGTGATCACCGTGTGGGATGTTCAAAGCGGCGGAATTGCCAGGGAGCCGTTTGTTTCCGTGCTGAAGAACTATAGGCTTTTGCCCGGCAAGCCTCAGCGGGGAGTCTTCGTCCTTTTGTGCTTGAAGGGTGGCAGACTCGAGAACACTGCCTTGCCTTTGAACTTCCAATGATCAGAGCACTCGTTCTGAGAATATAGGGGAACACGGCATGGACGTGTCAAAGATCGCGACAAATCTCCAGAAAGGATTGGATGGGATCTGGGTCTCCAGAAATCCGGAACAAGTGTCTTATCCTGAATGGGGGAACGCGTGGGCGTTTGAGATCGAAAATGAGTCCTATTGGTTTCAGCATAGAAATCACTGCATTACCACGGTTATGAATAATTTTCCTCCTCCGGGAGCGCTATTCGACATTGGTGGCGGAAACGGCTTTGTGGCGTCAGCGCTTCAGACTACTGGGAGAGATGTCGTGGTGCTCGAGCCGGGAGAGATTGGGGCAAGAAACGCCAAGGACAGAGGTATATCTTCGGTGATACGTTCCACTTTCGAAGCCGCCGGTTTTGTGAACAACTCCATTCCCGCAGTTGGGCTGTTTGATGTGGTCGAACATATCGAGGACGATACGGGCTTTCTTGAGGCGTTGAGGAGCGCTATGGTTGTAGGGGGGAGGCTTTATCTCACTGTTCCTGCCTACGATTTCCTGTGGTCCGCTGCAGATGACCTAGCTCATCATTATCGGCGATATGCAATATCACAGCTTGACAGAAAACTGAGAAGGACCGGCTTCGCGGTTGAGTTCGCAACCTATATTTTTGCCGCATTAATTATTCCGATATTCGTCTTCCGAGCCCTCCCGAGGAAACTCGGAGTGACGATATCGGTCTTTTTGGAGAAAGAGAAACAGATACACAGGATGCCCGCAGGGGTGATGGGTAATCTCCTGCGTCACTCATTTGATGCAGAACTGGCTCTTCTTCGGCGGAAACGGACGATTCCTTTCGGTGGAAGTTGTCTTGTGGTTGCCAGGAAACGGTAGATCTTGGCAAGGAATGAACGTTGCCTGCTGATGTTCTCGCGATCCATCAGCCTCTCACCGCTTCAGAGTGACAAACACCATTGCCTCAACGCCGGTCGCCGCATAGGTGATGCGTTGGGTCGTACACGAATTGGTCGGCACCAAGGCGCGGAATTGCTGTTCATCCCTGACATGGTTGCCGCGATCCATTCGACGAAGCAGCCAGGCTACCGGCCTGGTGATCGGTCTTCGGGGCATCACGCCGTCGATGATTACTGTGTAGCCGCCGACCCGGCACACACGCAGCATCTCCCTGATTGTTCGCTGGGCCACCTCATCAGACAAATGGTGGAGTACGAAAACGGTCCAGACGGAGTCAAACGTACCGTCAGCAAACGGCAAGCTGGCAGCTGACCCTCTGACAGAGAGTTCGCCCGTGCGGGCGAATTCCCGCGTATACGACGCGGACAGATCAAGGCCGATCGGATGCAGGCCAACCCGCCAAAGCCAGGAAGAAGGTCCGCACCCGACATCCAAAAGGCGGCGCGGGGTCGGGTGTTGATGGAGAATTTTTTCGATTTTGTTCTTGATCACGGTTATATGACCGGGGGCGCCGACGCTTTGGGAGAGGCGAAAGACCCACGGTGTGTCCAAGAGACGGTAAAGGGGGTTCTCACTCACAGGTTCATTCCTTTCAATTCCTGAACGGGAAGCCTCCGGCAGTGCGATTAGGTCTTGGGCCGGGCATACAGGAGGAGCCGGAACAGGCGACCAAACGGTCGGCCAACGAGTTCAATCGCGCTGACCACCGCCGCGCTCACCAGGGAGATTGGCTGACCGGGCCGGGATGGGTCGTAGGGAAACAGCTTCATTTGTCGGACGGTGAAGCCCTCTTGCTGCACCGCGACGGGCAGCGTGCGGTCGTCAAAAAAACTGACGTGATTGCTGCCGAAGATTTCGTTGACGGCGAAGTCAAGGCCCACCGCATGCAGCGCGTGAGCGGCCAGGACGACCGCGGCCCGGTGGTTTTGCGTGTAGATCACCAGTTCGCCACCGGGCTTCAACAGGCGGCGGGCGGCGGCCAACAGCGTCCGCGGCCGGGGCTCGTGCTCGATGAGGTCGAGCATGGTGACCACGTCAAACGGCGACGCCGGTTGGAATTGCTCGGCCGTCTGGCAATCGACCCGCAGTCCCCGCGCCCGGGCCTTGCGCACGAGCGGTTCGCACAGGTCAATCCCTTGGGCATCAAACCCGAGTTTGTCCGCTTCTTCAAGCAACCCACCTAAGCCGGTGCCCATATCCAGCAGTCGCGGCCTGCCGGCGCGGGGTGCGAGGTCGATGCCTCGGAGCACGCGGCGAAACACCGCCCGCGCCGCCTCGCTAAGCATGTAGTTTTCGATCCCCTCCCTGACAACGTAGTCCTCCGAATATGCCTCGGCCAAGCTTTCGTTGGCGGTGAGGATTTTGAAGCACATCCGGCAACGCCGGCAGCGAACGACCAGGCCAGGGACACTGTGACGGCTGCGCAGGGCGCGCAAGTCGTAAACCACCTTGTGGTCGGTTGACTGACACAATGGACACGACGGACTCATGCGAGTCCGGCCAGTTCACGGACGCAACCGATAACGTAGTCGGCTTCCTCGTCAGTGAGCTTCGGATACAACGGCAGCGTCACGGTGCGGCGGCAGATGCGCTCCGCATGGGGGAAATCGCCTTCCTTGAAGCCGAAGGTGCGGCGGTAATAGCTCATCAAGTGGACGGCATTGAAGTGGACTGCGACGCCGATTTCTTTCTGCTGAAGTCCTAAGATGAAATCGTCCCGTTTGTCCTCCGGTGCCAGGAAGGTGAACAAATGGCGGGCGTGCTTGGTGTTGGGCGGGGTCCGGATCAGATCGATATCGGGCAACCCGCTAAGGCCCTGCTCGTAGCGGCGGGCAATCTGGTCCTTGCGCTGGCGGTGTTCCTCCAGTCGGGGCAACTGCGGCAGCAACATGGCGGCTTGGATGTCAGTCATGTTGCACTTGTAGCCGATGTCTTCCATGTCGTAGTGCCGGTACTTGCCGGCGTAACGTTCTTCTGAGCCCCGTGTCATTCCGTGGAAACGCAATCTGGCCACCGCTACAGCAAGGTTGGCGTCATTAGTTGCCATCGCGCCGCCATCGCCGCAAGCCAGGTTCTTGGTGGCGTAAAAGCTGAAACAAGCCGCCTTGCTCATGGCACCGGGGCGAACTCCGTCGCGTTCGCCCTCAATACAATGGGCAGCGTCCTCGATGACGGGGATGCCCTTTTGGTTGGCGACGGTGCTCAACGCCTTCATGTCGCACATTGCGCCGTAAATATGGATCGGGATTATTGCCTTGGTGCGGGCCGTGATTGCTTGTTGCAGTTGATTCGGATCCATCAAGCCCGTTTCCGGCTCCACGTCCACGAACACCGGCTTGGCGCCGACATGGCAGACGATGTTGGCGGTCGAGAGAAAAGTCAGGGGTGTTGTGATTACCTCGTCGCCCGGACCAATCTTTAGGGCGCGCAAACAGAGAAACGCCCCCATGGTCCAACTGGTAACGCCTACCGCATACTTGCAGTCCAAGTAGGCAGCAAACTGTTCTTCGAACTGGCGCGTCACTGGCCCTGCCGTATGCGTGGGGGAGCGCAGCACCGAGACAACCGAGGCGATCTCCGCCTCGCCGATGTTGTGTTTGTAAAAGGCAATTTTCATAGATTGAACTTTCGAAGATACCAGAATTGCGTTTGCGGGCGAAACCCAAATGACTCGTACAACCGTGTGGCAGTGGAGTTTTCCGCTTCTGTTCGCACCCAGGCCTGCTTGGCACCTCCTTCCTGCAGCGTCAGCAAACCGGCGCCAAGCAACGCTTTACCGACGCCCCGTCCGCGGTATGCCTCGGCAATCCCAATCAGCACCGTCAAGCCGACCCTGCCTCGTGGTGTCTGGAGCCATTTCAGGGCGTGAAAGCCGGCAATCCTGTCGGCATCAACCGCCACCAACGTCTGGTCGGCAACCTTTCCCAAGACGGAATTCCTGGCCCATTCTTGGTGGGCTTGGTCGGCAAAGCGGGGGGCAATTCTTGGGTCAGCGTGGAATCTGTCCTTCGAGAACATCCGGCGCGCAATTTCCGCGACCGCATCTGCATCCCGTTTTCTAGCTTGCCGAATCTCAATCTTCGTTGGCGGTGGCGACAAGCGTCGTTGCGTCAGCGGCCTGTCCAGGTTGATCATTTCCAGGATAGGCTCAAAACCGGCGCAGCACAGTGCCCCGATGGCTACGGCATGTTCGGAGGCAACGCGCGTCCAAATGATTCCGCGTTGATGAATGGCGCACGTGACGAACTGGATCCCCGTGGTGTCTTGAGGGGCCAAGCCCAAATGCAATTGCCAGCAGGGACAGTGGAAAATCGTTTCTTCCCATGCAAGGTTTTGGAACATCGCGATCAGTGCTTTGCCTTGAACGAACGGCTGATGATGTTGGACGGCCACGCACCCTGCTTCAAAGCGGGTGCGCGCGTCAGGGCGTTGGCCGCCGAGCATCCGAGCCAGACGACTGCGAAATCCAGCTTGGGCGGCTGCAGTGAGTGCTAGTTTGGGCGCGTCGGCGGACTGGGAGGATTTCATTCCAGCAGTTCACGGATCAGATAGCGCGGAGATCTGCGGGTCAATCTGGCAATGCGTATGGTGTATTCACCGACGACGCCGACGCTGCCTAGGATCAACCCCAACACCGTCACGATAAGGCCAAGCAGCAACTGGGTGGCATAAAGGCGAAGGCCGGCACAGGCGGTAACCAGCATCACCAGCACGCCGATCACGACTACACAAGCGCCGATGATCTCGATGATCTGGAACGGCCTGCGGGCGTAGCCCGTGAACAGGCTCATGAATTGATCTAGTTGGGTGAGGATGCCGTAGCGGCTCTGGCCCTTGAAGCGTTCGGCGTGACCGACAGGCACTTCCGCGTACTTGAAACCGAGAGCGCCGATGGACGCTGTGATAAAGCCGCCGATGTCGGTATACTCGGCGACTTCCTGCGCAGCTTTCAGGGTGTAGCCTTTGAGGAAGCAGCCGGTGTCGGTTTGCACTAAGCCCGTCCGTTCGGCGATGAATTTGTTGACGATGCGGGACGGGAGTTTGCGCCGCAGGAATGGATCTTGGCGGTTCGTGCGCACGCCGGCGACAACATCGTGGCCTTCCTGCAGCTTGGCAAGGATCACTTTAAGGTCGGCAGGATCATTTTGCAGATCGGCATCCAGCGTCAGCACCCAGCGACCGTGGGCGTGATCAAAACCAGCGATGGTGGCTGGGTGCTGGCCGTAATTGCGCCGCAACCGAATGACGCGCACCTTGGGATTCGTCCGCCGGATTTCGGCGAGAACCGAAAACGAAGCATCGCGGCTCCCATCATCCACGAAGATGACCTCATAAGATACCCCCAAGTCTTCCACGGCAGGCTCTAATTTCTGCCACAGCGCACGAAGGTTGTCTTCTTCGTTGAAAACCGGGATGACGACGCTGACAATCGGAGTATTATTGGTTTTTTCCATCACTGTGTCTCCACTGCCAGTATTCCATGAGTCCTTCCCGCAACGAGGTCTTGGCGACGAAGCTGATCTTCTCCTTGGCCCGCACGGTCGAGCATTGACGGCGCTTGACGAGATTGACGTCGTGCGGTTCGTAGACAGGCTGCAGCTTGCAGTTCGTGACCTCTAGCAGCAGATGTGCCAGTTGTTTCACAGTCGTCTCGACGCCGGAGCCGATGTTAAAGAAATCGTTGATGCAATCGCTCTTCATCGCACAAATGTTCGCACGGGCGATGTCCTTCACATAGATCAAATCCATGCTCTGGCTGCCATCGGAGTAGACGACGATCGGCTCGTTGCGTTCGATGCGCTCGCACCACCGCGGCAGGATTTGGGCGTATGCGCCCCGGATGCCTTGGCGCGGGCCATAGACATTGTAGTAGCGCAGCCCGACATGCCTGAGCCCTTGCGAAAAATTCAGACTCGTGGCGATGGCTTCGCAGGCGATCTTCGTCGCGCCGTAGAATGTCTTGTTGTTAAATGGATGATCCTCATCGACGGGCAGGCGAAGCGGTTCACCGAACACCGAGGCGCTGGAGGCCCAGACGACTTTCTTCACACCGGCCTTGAGCGCGGCTTGGAAAACGTTGAACGTACCCTGGATGTTGACATCGATTGCCTTCTGCGGCTTCTTCATGCTTTCCAGGAGCAGAACTGATGCTTCGTGGAACACGTAATCCACTCCCTGCAATGCGTCGTCAAGATCCTCACGGTTCCGAATGTCAGCCGCTAGGAGTTGCACTTCGGTTGCCGTCTGGCTCAATGCCTCGCGAATATTGCCCTGATTGCCGGCCGAAAAGTTGTCATAAACGATGACCTTTCGGGCGCCCTCTGCGATAACCGCATCCACGACATGCGAGCCAATAGTGCCAGCCCCGCCCGTGACCAAAACTACAGCGTTTTTGAGGTTTTCCATAGATTGCTGCTATTCTTGTCAAATAGCGTTTGCCATGTAAAGTGCGAAAAGGTTAAATGAGTCAGTTGCCATGGAATATCCGTTTAAGACGTCTCGTGAGCGGGGGCTGGCTGCCGGGCTGCTAGTTTTGTGGGCTTTGCTGTTTTTGCCCCAACTGCGCACGAATCCCAACTGGTATAGCGACGAAGGCGAGGTCATGGAGATGTGCTGGACTGTCGCTCATGGTGATCCGCGGGTAGGACCCGTGCGCGTTGATTTTCTGTTCCCGTATGCTTATCCGCCAATCTACATGTGGGTAAATGGGACAATGCTTCGTGTGTTCGGCTACGACATCGTGGTGGCACGGGCGCTTCAGGCGGTCGTCGCTTTGGTGACAGCGGCTGTCCTGTTTTGGGTGGGAACCCGTTTGCGGGACAAGAGTTTCGGGTTTCTATGTGCTGCGTCGTTCCTAGTCTATCCTGAAACAGTGATGAACTACCGCTGGGTGCGGCCGCATCCGTTGGCTGGCTTGTTTGCGCTGGCGACCGTGGGGTTCTTGATCCGATATGTGCAAGAAAGGCGGCTGCGGGACGTCGTCTGGGCGGGTGTGTTGAGTTCGTTGGCGATGGGAACTCATTACTACGCGTACCTTTTACTGGGAGCAGTGGTGGTGACCGTATTCTTCGTGAACAAGCGGCATGTTCCGGTGGCGTTACTCGGTACGGCGGTGTTTCCGGTCTTGTTTGTGGGGTGCTTTCTGGCGACGCAAGGAGGCGGGATTTCACATCTGGTCGCGCAGGTGCAGCACGTCGGCGCAGACACTACCGGCGCGACGTTGACACTCATCGGGGATCTGGCTCGCATTTATCGAAACATCGTGACGTTTGCCTTGTTGACGCCGACACTGGGAGGAGACCGAAGCTTTCAGGGCGTAGACATGTGGCTCGTTGTGGCTTCGGTGGGGGTCGTCTGCTTTCCTGTCACGCGGTTCCGGAAGTGGTTAGTATTCTGGCTACTGGCATTGATGTATCCGATTTTCAAACAGCAGGACAACTTGCCGATGTTTTTCTATCCCGCTTGCGTGTTTTTGCCGTTGATGGCCATGGGATATGCAGGAGCGATACAACGGGCGGTGGAGATTGTGGGACCGAGATGGAGGTCAGCGAGCATCTGGGTACCGGTGGTGGGCGTGGGCATCTGTGGTTTGATGTCGCTGAGTGGCTCATTTGTACATTTCCGGACGAAAGTTGATCCTTGGACGGTGCAATCATCTGCGGCTGCTGAAGCGGCGATGGATTTCGTCAACGCGAACACCACTAGTCAGGATTTCGTAATCATCCCCAAGCATTTGAACTGGCTGGTGCGCCATGCGCGGCTCAGTTCGCTGCCGCATTGCGTGGCCTATGAGGGACAAACCACCGGCATCTTGCCCGTGCCGATCCCGCGGGACGCGTTCTGGTTCGATTGCCGCTGGCAGAACGCCAAATTCCTTGTGTTGGCGTACGGGCGGGATGCCGCAGGGAGGCCGTATGGGTTTGACGCGGTTTACAACTTAGGATTCGAGGGAGTCCGCGAGATTGTCGGGAAGATTCAGGTGGAAAAATGGCCAATGGCTTTTCAGAATAGGGAATTCATGGTGCTGGCGAATCCGCGGTTCATGAGACCGGGAGAGGGGAGCAATCAATGAGTGAACGGGCGTTGGTCATCATCCCGACCTACAACGAGAAAGAGAACATCCGCAACGTCATCGGGCTGGCGCTGCAGCAGGACCCGTCGCTGGAGGTGCTGATCGTTGATGACAATTCGCCCGACGGCACGGGGGACATTGTCGAAGAGATATCGCGGAAGCAGCCGCGGTTGCACCTGCTGCGGCGCGCAGGCAAACTGGGACTGGGCACGGCCTACATCGCAGGATTCAAATGGGGACTGACGAGGGGCTACGACTATTTGATGGAGATGGACGCGGATTTCTCCCACGATCCGAATGAGCTTCCGAATTTTCTGAAGAAGATCGAAGAGGCGGATCTGGTGCTGGGATCGCGTTACTGGAACGGGATTCGCGTGATCAACTGGCCGTTGTCACGCCTGATGTTGAGCAAAGGAGCAGCCTGGTATGTCCGATTGATAACGGGATTGCCGGTGACAGACCCAACGGGCGGTTTTAAGTGTTTTCGTCGGGAAGTGTTGGAAGCCATCGAACTCGACAAGGTGCGGAGCAATGGCTACGCGTTCCAGGTCGAAATGACCTATAAAGCTTGGATGAAGGGTTTTCGCGTCGCGGAGATCCCGATTACGTTTGTTGATCGGTATGCAGGACAGTCCAAAATGTCGGGAAAGATTGTGCGCGAGGCGCTGTGGATGGTGTGGTCGCTCGCGTTTTCGCACGGGTTCCGACGCGCTCCTTCGAAAAGCGCGCGCTCTTCTCCGTCACCCTCTACGACCAGTCACTAATCTCCGAACGGCAACACTAGCCTGACGCCCACAAAGGCACGGCCGGCGTGCGAATCCCAGTCGACGCCGGACTTGATCTGCGCGTTTTCCAGGGAGTCCAGGATCGGATCGGAATAGTACCGTCGCAACGGGGCAGTCGAACTGGAACTGGTCATCAAATCCTTGAGATATACGTCGTATCAAAAACTCTCCACAAACTCCTTCGCGGCGAAGACGGTCTCGTCCAGTTTGTATTTCGTGGATTCGATTGATCTCTTCACGAATGACGGCTCTGTTTTCTTGATGCCAAATTCAGCTTCAAATTTCTCCCAGCGATCCACCAAGGTGTGCCGCGTGGGGGCGCTGGCGATTGTGCGATTCGTTGAATCGGCAGGGAAGAGTTCGGGCAGCGATGAAACGGCGGAGATGGAATTCGTTTGCAGGAACGAAGGCGGCACGTAGTCCACCAGCAACTGTGATTGCTGGCCTTGCACCGTTGCAGACAGCGCAAGCCACACACTCGCAGCCACCAGAAGGGTGAGGAGGCAGGGAAAGTATTTGTTGAACCAGCTGCTTTCCATTTTTCTTTTCCCTCCGCGCCCACTCGAAACATACGGCGAGGCCATCGTGCTGTAAAGGCATGCAGTTTTCTTGCTTGACGCCTCGAAAGTTGGCGCGGGCAGTGCTTTGGCTGGCACGTAACCGATGAAGCAGCTCAAAGCCAGTCCGCACACCGAAAAGAGCGATGCGTTGAAGGCGCTCAAAATTGCGATTGTGGAGGGAGCGACTTGGCGCTACGAGCACCTGGTGGCGGTTGCCATGAAGGCGGGGGTGACGGACGAGGAAATCGACGCAGTGGCCTATGAGGCGTTGCGAGCATTGCTGGCGGGCGCGGAACAGCCCCTGACTCCGCGCGAACTGGCCCACAGCTGGCATAGCGGCCATTCTCGTTAATAAACCTGCACAATTATGAACGCCCGCGCTCGTCCGCGTGAGTGTTGACGATTCCCGCCGCGCGTGTTAGCGTGCCTCCGTTTACGGCTTTGAAACAACCAGACGCAGAAGGAATCCGAAACTCAAGAAAGTATCCTGAATGAAAATCACATGTGCCCTCATCGTGTTTGCCGCCGCCCTCGCCACAAAGCCAGTGGTTGGTGAAGACAAGACCGTCGGTTCCGCCCAACCCGCTCCGAAAGCAACCCAGCAGGCGGCAGCGCCGGCGGTGACGCCAGCACCTGCACACAATCTCGATGAAGTCGTCGCGCGCATCGGCAGCCGCGAAATCAAGCGCAAGGAATTGGATTTGGCCGTGCAAACCGTGGAAACCCGGTTTGCGCAAGGCGGACGTTCGTTTCCGCAGCAACAGATTCCGGTGCTCGAACATCAGATCATCGACGACATGATCAACCGCGAGTTGATATTGCAGGAAGGGCTTGCCCATGTCCCCCCTGACGTTGACGTCAAGGTTCAGCAGCAACTCGACAGAGTTAAATCGCAACCCGGCGGCGAGGAAGGTCTGACGAAAGCGTTGCAGGAGGCTGGTGTGACGCCCGACGAATACGCCAAGCGCACGCGCGAAAACGTGATCATTCAAGAGACGATGCGAAGCGTGTTCGACCGCGAAATCAAGGTCACACCAGAGGAAATCAAGGCATACTACGATAGCAATCGCGAGAAAATGAAGCAACCCGAAGCAGTCCGGGCCAGCCACATCCTCATCCGCATGTCGCCCGACGCATCTGAAGAGACCAAGGCGGCAAAGCGGGTGCAGATCGAAGCAGCCCGTTCGTTGATCAAAGGCGGAGAACAATTCGCGGATGTCGCTCAAAAGTTTTCGGAAGACCGGGGCAGTGCCAGCAACAGCGGCGATCTCGGCTTTTTCACGCGCGGCCAGATGGTGCCGCAGTTCGAAGCCGTAGCCTTTTCCCTTCGGACAAACGAATTGAGCGATGTTGTGACCACGCAATATGGTTATCATCTGTTGATGGTCACCGATCGCAAACCCGAGCGGGAAGCAACGCTCGATGAAGTCAAAGGCGACATCGAAAAATTCCTGCGTTCCACCAAGAGCGCTGAAGTCGCCCAACAACACATCAAGGGCCTGCGCGACAAGACGAAGGTCGAGGTCTTCCTGAAGCCCCTCGAAGCTGTGCCCGGCGATTCCAAGCCGAGTGCAAGTCCTTCGCAGGCACCGCCTACGGCGGGAAAACCCGCAGTGACGGCACCGAAGCCGTAGTGCTCTGTCACATCTCATTTGATGCGCCGTGGTGGGACGCGACCGCCGGGCGCGCCGCCGTACGATTGACGCTGACGTTGGAAGTTTCATAGACTTCTTAACCAGCGCATGTTGACAACCGCGATTTTCGAATTGCTGGCTGTGGGAGGATTGCTGGCGCTCTCGGCATTCTTCTCCGGAACCGAGATTGCCCTTTTCTCCTTGAGCAAGCTGCAGGTGCGGCGACTGCGTCAGGAGCATCCGCGGCAGGGACAGCAGATCAGTGAACTGCTTGACCAGCCGCATCGCCTGCTCTCCACCATTTTACTCGGCAACACCGTCGCCAACGTCGCGGCGGCTGTCGTCGGCTTCAACATCATCGCAGCCGTCTGGCCGCTCCAAGCCGAAGAGCTGGCAGTCCCCGTGATGACCCTTCTGATTCTGCTGTTTGGGGAAGTGACCCCCAAAACACTGGTCATCCGAAACCCTGAGTTTTGCGCCGTGCATTTGGCGCAGATCACACATTGGACGGTTGCCTCGACGTCGCGCCTACGTCGCGTGGCCGAGGCTGCGTCAGAACTTCTGGTGCGATGGATCGAGCGCCTCCCGTATTTCTCCGCGCGCCAGGCACGCACCAGTGCACCAACGGAAGACGAGTACCGCACATTGCTAAAAGTCAGCGAACGCGCGGGCGTAGTGCGCAAAGAAGAGCGCGATATGGTCAACAAGATCCTCGCCCTGGAAAACATGCAGGTCAAGGAGATCATGACCCCTCGCGTAGACATGCAATGTGTCGAGGACGCCCTGAGTCGAGAAGAAATGGCGGCTGCCTTGCGCAAGATCAAACACCGCCGTGTCCCGATCATCCATGATTCGCCCGACACCGTCGAAGGCATCCTGAACGTAAAGGAGTTCCTCATCCATCTCGAGCGCGAACTCGATGAAGTGGTCGAACTGCCGAATTTCGTGCCCGACACGATGGGCGTGGCGAAGTTGCTGAAGAATTTCCGCAAGCAGGAACATCCCGTCGCGATTGTCGTTGATGAGTACGGCGGCACGCAGGGCATGGTGACGCTGGAAGACATTCTGGAGGAGATCATCGGCGAGATCGAGGATGAATTCGACGCCAGCGAAATCATGGTGCAGAAGCTGGACAAGCAGCGCTATCTCATCAACGGCAAGGCGCGGCTGGAATTGGTCAACGAACAGTGCGGCCTTTCACTGCGGGCCGCCGATGTGGAAACGATCGCGGGCTGGCTGATCGCCCAACTCGGTTCGCTGCCGAAGGACGGCGAGCAAGTGAAGGTCGACAACGTGCGCGTGACCGCCCGCAAAGTGGTCAAGAACCGCGTTCGAGAAGTAGTGTTGCAGATTGACCCCGAAACTTTCGGGGTCGAGGACAACTGACATGGCGCTCTGCTGGTATTGGCTCGCAATTTTTGTCGGTGTCCTGACGTCAGCGTTCTTCTCCGGCATCGAGACGGGTTTGATTTCATTGAATCGTGTGCGTCTTCGTCACGAAGTCGAACGCAGGAACCGTCGCGCGATGATCCTCAACACATTCGTTGAGAACACCGAGCGGCTCCTGGGCACGACGCTGATCGGCACGAATCTGGCCAACGTGGTCGTGGCGGTTTCGGCCTCGGTGCTGGCGACGCATCTGTTCGGCGCAAACGCGCTGATCGGGCTTGCCGCGACCGTTGTCGCTTCGTCGGTGCTCCTTATCGTCAGCGAGATCACACCGAAGACGCTGTTTCGCCATTACACGCATCGCTTGTGCATGACGTGCGCCGATGTCCTGAACGCGACGGCGTGGTTGTTTGCGCCGTTGGTAGGGCTGTTCGGCGTGCTGATGCGAGCGATCGCTCGGGTGGGGAAGAGAGCGGAACAGCCAAGAAGCTTTTTTGTGACGCGCGAGGAACTCAAGCAACTCGCTAAGGAGGGGGAGGCGGGCGGCGCGCTCACTACGGATGAACGCCAGATGATCGACGGGGTTTTCGATTTCCCGTACAAAACGGTTCACGAGATCATGGTCCCGCTGTCGCGGACTGTGACCGTCGCGCGAGATACGCCGATCCGGGAGTTGTTCGAGATCTCGCAGCGCACGGGCTACGCGCGGCTTCCCGTGCGCGAGGGCGACAAGATTTCAGGCGTTGTGAACGTGTACGAGATTCTCTTTGAAAACGTCGCACGCGATGGCAAGACCGCGCGTGAACTGATGCAGAATGCGCAGTTTGTGCGCTCGACGGATCGGATCGACCGCATCCTGCCTGTGCTGCGCGCCAGCCGTAATCCCATCAGTGTCGTCATCAACCCCGAGGGGCAACATCTCGGCATTGTCACCATCGAAGACATCGTCGGGGAAATCGTCGGTGATGTCGAAGGCTGAGGGCGGCTGAGCAGTCAGCGGTCAGCGGTCTGATCGTTGCTCGCGTTTTTGGATGCAACTGCGAGGCCAACCATTGACACTGCGAAAATCACGATGGACGCAGCGAGTAAGCCGATGAGCCAACGGACGTGGAAAACAGTGCCCAGTCGTTCCAAAACGTCGGACTGAAAAATGTCACCGCCGGTAACGGCCTGAAAGTATTCCCCGTAGCCGCGCAAAAAGAGCGCGATCATCGCCACGAAGCAGGTGAGGAATGTCACCGCCAACATGCCGCCGAACACGCGCTGGCCGAGATAGAACTGACCCGCACCGGGCACGACAAAGTTCAGCGTTGCAGCGAATCGCAGGCTCTTTCGCTTCTGCAGTTTTGGCGGTGTATCCATGTCTGGATTATCCTCACTTCTACTGTCGGACGCGAAGCTTTTCAACAGGCTGATCGACCGGCGAGTTTGTCAGATCGTCACGGCACCGTGTTCGATCCCCTCCGTCTAGCGTCCACCCGACAATTCCGTAAACACGAGGGACATCATTGCCCGCCACGCCGCCGCCGAGCCGTTCTCCCTCGTCTGTCATGAGTTTACCTCGGATCCTCTTCGAGGCCTGCCGGAGGGGGCGTATCTGAGCACCACCACCGTAACCCACCGAACACCGAACGTACTGGTGTTGTGCGAGGTCGGGCGCGACCGCCGGGCGCGCCGCGTTTTTCGGGGACGGGCAGCCCAGCGGTCTGCCCCTACCTACAGCCCTGCAAAACGCCCGAGGCTGACTATGGTGGTAGTGTCGAGATACGCCCTGCCGGAGGTTATTTCGAAAAATACGCTTGCCAAGCCGCCCCACGCGGGAGTAAATAGGTGCAATCGGCAAGGGGGTCGCAGCCTTTGAACGAACCAACGCTACTAGTCGTAGAGGACGACGCAGAGATGCGAGGCTTTCTGAAGAAAGTTCTCGAGACCGAGGGTATACCTGTCCTCACAGCGGCCACTGGCGACGACGGCATCCAACAAGCGATCACCAACAAGCCGGATTTGATCCTCCTCGACCTGCGCATGCCCGCCCCGGACGGGGTGGCTGTCTGCAAGGCGATTCGGACGAACAAGAAGACGGAGCACATCCCCATCCTTGTCATCACGGGGTCCACTTCGCGTGAACAGATTGAGGGATCCATGACTGCGGGCGCCGACGACCTTGTTTGCAAGCCCATCGACGTGCAGGACCTGTGCCTCCGCGTCCGCGCCCTGCTCAAATGCAAAGATATTGCCGACCCCGTCGAACGGCACCAGCACTACGGCCAGACCGTCCGCCAGATGACCGAAGAACGTCTCCCGCCCACTCGGTTGGGCGGCAAATAACAACAGTTCGCCTCACTCAAAATCGTCAGGGTCAGGACCGACTACGAGAACAAGCACGGCGTGCCCGAACCGCGCCTCCTCAACGCCGCCCCCGCCGCCGGCCACCGCCTCGCCAAACAAATCAAACGCTTGGTCCATCGACTCGACCAGAGATGCCGCGATGTGGAGTTTTGACATGACCCGTCAAGAATCGAGAGTTGAACCCGGTCACCCCGGTCACCCCGGTCACGACAGGTGATTAGACGGTCGATGGCGCTTCACAGAAGCGCCCCTACATTTACGGTCTGGAGTTTGTTGTAGCTGCGCTTCTATGAAGCGCAGATTCTCGAACGGCGCGGCAGCTTCCTTCCAAATCTTGGGACGCGCTGCGGATGACAAACCCGAAGGCATTGGTGTATTCTCTTGCCTATGTTAGCCAAACGAATCATCCCATGTCTCGATGTGGATCGCGGGCGCGTGGTGAAGGGAACGAAATTCTTGAACCTGCGCGACGCCGGCGATCCGGTTGAGTGTGCGAAGGAGTACGATCGGCAGGGCGCCGATGAATTGGTCTTTCTGGACATCACGGCCAGCGCCGAGAATCGCGCTACGATGATCGACGTGGTCGAGCGCACTGCGAGCGAATGTTTCATGCCGCTGACAGTCGGGGGCGGCATTCGCAGCGTCGAAGCCGTCCGTGCAATGCTCAAGGCCGGCGCTGACAAGACCAGCGTTAACACCGCGGCAGTGCAGAATCCAGACTTGGTGCGAGCGGGCGCGGAGCGATTCGGCAGTCAGTGCATCGTGGTCGCCATCGACGCAAAGCGCATTCACCCCAACACTCCAACACTCCAACACTCCAGCGCCTCCCGCTGGGAGGTGTTTACTCATGGTGGCCGCAAACCCACGGGGCTTGATGCCCTCGAGTGGGCGCGTCGCGTGGAAGCTCTCGGGGCGGGCGAAATCCTGTTGACAAGCATGGACACGGATGGGACAAAGCGCGGCTACGACATCGAGTTGACGCGGGCGGTCAGCGAAGCGGTGTCGATTCCGGTGATTGCCAGCGGCGGCGCGGGCAGCCTCCAGCACATGGCCGACGTGCTGGGCGAAGGCAAGGCCGACGCGGTGTTGGCGGCGTCGATTTTCCACTTTGGCGAGTACACCGTGCTGCAGGTGAAACAGTTTTTGAAGCAGAAGGGTATATCAGTGCGTATATGAGCATCGTTAATGAATTGAAGTACGACGCGAATGGTTTGATTCCTGCCATTGTGCAGGAGCACGGGACCGGGCGGGTGCTGATGATGGCGTGGATGAACAAGGAGTCATTGCGCCGCACGATGGAGCTTGGCGAGACGGTGTTCTGGAGCCGGTCGCGCCAGGAGCTCTGGCACAAGGGCGCGGCCAGCGGCCACACGCAGAAGGTGAAAGACATCGCATTCGATTGCGACAAGGACGTGCTGCTCATTCAGGTCGAACAAGCGGGTGCGGCCTGTCACGAGGGCTACAAGTCTTGTTTCTTCCGCAGCATCGTCGATGGCGAAGTGAAAGTGACCGAGCCGAGATTGGTCGATCCGGAAAAGGTGTATGGAAAAAAATGAGGACGGCTCCAGTTTGTCACCCTGAGTGTAGCGAAGGGCCTCTGAATGTTTGCTCACGCGCGGACATTCGATGCAGAGGTTCTTCCCCTTCGCGGACTCAGGGCTTCGGCTCACTTCGCTCAGAATGACACGGAGAAAACTGTTCACTCCATCCAAAACTGAATTCCTGAAACTGGCGGAGCGCGGCAACCTGATCCCCGTTTACTGCGAGATTCTTGCAGATGCCGAAACGCCCGTTTCCGCGTATCAGAAGCTGCACAAGGTCGGGCCATCGTTTCTCCTTGAGTCTGTCGAAGGCGGCGAACATCTGGGACGTTACTCATTCTTGGGGACGGACCCGCGCGAGTCAATCCGTGTGGATCGTCGCGACGGCGCCGATCCGCTGAAGCGGGTCGAGCAGGAGATGGCGAAGTTCAAGCCCGTCCCGCTTCCAGGCCTGCCGCGTTTCACGGGTGGCGCGGTTGGCTTCCTCGGTTACGAGTACATTCATCACATCGAGCCGAGCGTGCCACGGCCAAGGCGCGATGATTTGGGCACGCCCACGCTGTGCTTCATGATCACCGACACGATTCTGATTTTCGACCGTGTCAGCCAGACGATTAGAATCCTGTGCAATGCTCACGTTGCGGGCAACGCGGCGAGCGCTTACGAACGCGCTTGTGAGCAGATTAAGCAGACTCTCAAGCAACTCTCTCAGCCGTCAACGACGACGCCACTCGAGTTTCAGAAGGATCCGCCGCCGATCAAGATCGAGTCGAACGTGACGCCCGCGCGCCACGCGGAGATGGTGAACAATGCCAAGGAGTATATTAAAGCAGGCGACATCATTCAGGTCGTGCTGGCGCAACGGTTTCAGGCGCAGACCAACGCGTCGGCGTTGGACGTTTATCGCGCCTTACGCTCCGTGAATCCCTCGCCGTATATGTTCCTGCTCGACTTCGGAGATTTTCAGCTCGTCGGCGCGTCGCCTGAAGTGCACGTCCGCTGCGAGGAGCGCCATGTGGAGATTCGACCCATCGCGGGGACGCGTTGGAGAGGAAAGACGCCTGAGGAAGACGCCGCGCTTGAGAAGGAATTGCTCGCCGATGAAAAGGAACGCGCCGAGCATCTGATGCTCGTCGATCTGGCGCGCAACGACATCGGCCGCGTCTGCGATTTCGGCAGCGTGAAAGTGGACGAGTTTATGACGATCGAACGCTACTCGCACGTGATGCACATCGTCTCCAACGTGACCGGCAAATTACAGGGACACCGCAACGTGTACGACCTGATGCGGGCCACGTTTCCCGCCGGCACCGTCAGCGGCGCTCCGAAGATTCGCGCGATGCAGATCATCAGCGAACTCGAAGCCACGCAGCGCGGCCCGTACGCCGGCGCGGTCGGCTACTTCAGCTTCAACGGCAACCTCGACAGTTGCATCACGCTGCGCACCGCGTTGCTGAAGGACGGCATGGCGTACGTCCAAGCGGGGGGTGGCATCGTCGCCGACAGCGATCCGCAATACGAATTCAACGAGACCGTCAACAAGGCCAAGGCCATGATCAAAGCCGTGGCGCTGGCGGAAAGCTTTCGTCGTTGACGAGGACTGACGAAGATTCCTGACAAGTAGCGATGAGAATTAAACTCGAACAACGTTGGACCAAGCGCCTGTTGCGATTGCCTGAGTCAGGCATGGGCTTCCAGCGCGTGGACATGCAGCTTGCCGACGGTCGTGAACTCAAGGACGTGCTGGTTTTCAATGCGGAGGAGATGGAAGTCTCCGAAGAACTCGCCAGCAGCCAAATCAAAGACATCCGACCGTACCGGAATTAACACTGTTTTTGTTTTTCAGTAGGCGGCAGAACCTTCGTTCAGCAGGCGGCGGCATCGTCGCCGACAGTGATCCGCAATATGAGTTCAACGAGACCGTCAACAAAGCCAAGGCCATTATGCTTGCACGACTAAGCATTGTCAAGACCTAAATATGAAAAAATCATACTTTCCTGTTGACACGCGCCTGTGGGAACGTTCTATTTGCGCCATGGCAGAGGAGCAGGAACTCTTGCGCATCCAAGTAAACAACCCGGATGAAGAAATCGTCATTCGTAAAGCTCAGCGAATTCGTGAGCAATTTGGGCGTCTCTCTACCTTTTTTGCTCTTGAACAAGATGACCAGCCAGAGTCATCCATCGCCGACGAGGAAGAGTTGGCGGCTATGCATTCCCTCCGCCTCAAATGTCATCCGTAGTGCAGTCGCTTCGGTGATTCATGGATGATAAAGCCAAATTATAATTATCGTGCGAATCCCCAACGTGCGATTCATGTGGTTGGCGAGTTCGACGATGGTCTGCTCGCAAAGACCCTTCCCATCATAGTGCAGTTGCGAGCAGAAAGTAATGAGCCGATAACAGCATACATCGATAGTCATGGCGGGGATGCTAGATGCCTTGACGTATTAGCCGGTGCGTTGCTCGCCAAAGATGCAAACAATAAACAATGTCGGCTCATCACATGTGCTGTCGGAGACGCAGCCAGCGCCGGGGCAATGCTTCTTGTAATGGGCGATTATGCGATTGCGCATCCACACTCCACCGTTCATTTTCATGGTATCAGGCGAAGTGAAGCGGAAGTTACTATGGAGGGTGCGGGGGAATTAGCCGGGCAACTTGCCTCACGAAATCGCCAAATAGCCAAACGTCTCTCGGATAGGATGATTTCCAGACTTACTCACAGATTTGTACGTCTCCGTCCAGAATTCGATGAAATGAGGAAACAGTCAGTCAGGCCCGCGATGACAGAAATGATGTGCTTCGTGGCCGCATTGGAACGCAGAACATCAGAAGTCGCCGACAAGATCATAGACCGGTCCGCGAGTTTACTGGCGAGAGCTAGCGAGTTGTCTTCTGTTTTGTTTAAGGCCAAGGTCGCTGAGGAACAGAACGCGCTGACCCAAGATGTAAATGTATTACGACAGGTGATCAGTTATGAGGTGCGCCAGCATAGGAAGAATGTGGGATGGAGACTCAACGAAGATGGATTACTTGGGGTAATGCAGGACTATCTTTTGCTGCGAGACTTTTATTTGGGTGAACACAGACGTGCGCTGAAATTCATCACAGCATTGTACGGGCCTGACTTTTTGAATGACGCCGACCTCGCAGCCTACGAGAAGCTACAAAATGAATCGAAGGAGAAGGCACTTGGTTTTCTCGGAGAGAAAACAGCCTCTATTCTTGAGCAATTTTGGTACTTCACGGTATCGGCATCACGATGTTTCATGGAAGGGGAGAATAGACTATCTGCCACTGATGCCTATTGGCTCGGAGCAATTGATGAAGTGGTCGGAACCAGTTACTACGGTGTCAGAAAACTAATTGAAAAAGAGGAGACCCCGAAGCCTAGCGAGCCGCCCCCCACCGCGCCTTAGCGGCATCTCTTGCGATTTGTTTTCGCCGTCTCGCGGATAACATTTCTGCCCTTGCTTTGCCCCCCTTGCTGGCTCCGAGTTTGGATAGGGCAACCGCATGAGGATTTTTGCCTTCTGACAAAGCAATCGCATCTGCCACCACGCTTGCCGCGAGTTGGTTCGGGTCAGAAGGGCGCTTTTTCCTGAAGGTCTTGCGCATGGCCGAAACATGCCACAACAAGCAACCTTTGGGAAATCAAAAATCAAAGTAGCCCACTACCTCCGAAACAAGTGGATTGACACATTCGGCAGAGATGTTGCATCCTGATGGGGGCGGAGTATGTCGTACGATCGCCGGGACATCGGGTAAGGATGGCGATCGACTTGTGCGAAGGCGCCGGAGTGTGAAACTGACAACGAGAAAGGAGATCAATCTATGAAGGCTCAGTCAATTCTGAGTCGTGTTGCCGAGCGAAGCATCAATAATCAAGAATCTCTGATGGGCAAAGCGGATCATATCCAGGAAGACAGTTCGGCACCACAGGAGGACTCTTTCGCTCCGCTTCCGCGTCATTTCGATGAATTCATTCGTTTGGCTCTAATTGTAGCGAAGCGGAATATCAGCAGGAATTCGTACACGAAGTGAGAGGTAGTCGCTATGTGCGTAGCCATCTATCCTTTACTGCCAAACGGCAGAATTGAATTGGCCTTCGCGCTAGAGCGCATCTATCTAAAAAGAAATGGCTCTACCGCCGTTGTCACCGATTTCTTGCTGCGCAATCTCGGCAAAGATCCCATCCGCCATCTCCGGGTAGCCATTCCAAGCGCGCTGGTAGACATTTCGGAAGTCGAGAAATCCAAGGAAGCGGTTAACACAGCCATTTTTGGCCCTTGGAGAACCCAGCAAGCGAGTCAAGTGAGGATTTGTTCGGATCAGCTACTAAACCCCGATGATGGAGCAAACTGGGCGTATCGAACACTACCCTATCTGCGCATCCAGCGGGGTGCAAAAGGGGGCATAACGCTGCTCAGGATGGAACCTGAGAATACCCCAACGTTGGAAGGCTACATCAAACAACATTGGCGGGTTACCTCTCCCCCACGGGAGGAGGTGGACGACTGGATGTGGTTCTTGTTGGCCGTTAACGATATTTCACTGATCGATTTATCAGTTTCCGAGCTCGAGGGTCTCGAGCACCTCCAGTCGGACGAACTCATGTGGGTTCGGATCGATTTAATCGTTCCTCCACGCGTGAAACGAGCGTCCCTGCCACGAAAGATTGCTGCGGTCTCCATCGACTATCACCAACATTTCAGATGCCCAGTGGCCGTGGGCCACTGGATTGCCGGATTAATCCAAAAGTACCCTGTAAGAGATCTGACGGCCGACGAGAGTGTTATAGACAATCTTCTCGAAGCCCAGAGATCGGCTGCATCCCGATTGCCCGGGCGATTGGACAATGTCGCTGTGAAGGACTGGCGGGCATTCATGTATAGAGAATTTGGACTAGATTTTCTTCGAAGACATTTGTCTGACCCTGCGCCGCGCAGTTTCGTTGCTTCTCACGAATTGCCTGCGGTCGCGTATCCCAAGCCGTCCAAAATGGGTACCGCACCGCGATTTGTCTACAGCCGATTCGGCCGTCAACCAAGGGGCATGATGTGTGAGGAAATATGGGTGGGATTAGATCACGGACTTGCGTACCCTAAGGGCTATTCGGTTGTCGTGGAAGTACGACTAAATAGAAGATGGCCCATGTGGCTCGCCCTTCTTTTTTCTTCGATCGCCCTCGTTCTCGGCATTTATAACAGTCTGCGAAGATAATGAGCCTTCCGAATAGGTTACTCTGAAGAAAGCCACGCGAGCCGCAGCAATAGCACTTGTGACCAATTCGCCTAAGGTGGCACCCCGCGAGTCGTTTTTCCCCCTTTTTAGCATCGGAGCATGCAAGAGCACGCATTATGCCAGCAGGCGGGGCCACTTATGCCATCTGGCCTCGCGCGGAGTGTTGCGGTCAGCGCCTGTCTTCTTGGAAGCTTGCTTTCCAGCGGCGGGGCCGGTACAAGCGGGCGTGCATTCCTACAGGAGGGCTTACCATGAGTGAAGTTGCACGAAACATTGGCTGGGCGGTTGTGTTTTCGGTGGTTGGAGGCGTGGTGGGCGTTGCGCTCGTGCTGGCATCGTCGCTGGTGTTGCCCCGGTTGATTGAACGGATGACGCCGAATCTCGACGAGGAGAAGGAAATCGCTCGCGGCAACGTTGCGGTCGCGCAATACTTCGGGCGGATCGTGGCGGCCAGCATCATCGGCGTAAGCATCGTGATCGCCGCGGCGGTCCTTGGCGGCATCATCGCGGCGTTGTATTGAGCGCGGCGGCTCAATCAGGGTGCGTGACCGTGAGAGCGGCGCTTCGAATTGTGCTGTTGACTGTGCTCGTGGCGACGACGCCCGCGTTTGGTCGTGGCGGCGGTGGCTGCTTTGAGGAGGGAACACCCGTCCTCACGCCCACCGGGGAAGTGCCCATCGAGCAACTGCGCGTTGGCGACACTGTGATTGGTGGCCGTGTCGCAGCCATCACGCGCGTCGAGCCGCTTGAGTATCTCGAGGTTGCACGGGGCGTCCACGTCACGGCTGAGCATCCATTTCAAATCGCCCCCGGCATCTTTCGCACGGCGGAACGCGTGTTCCCGGACGCGCGCCGCGTCGAAGCTCACCGTCCGGCTTACAACCTCCTGGTGAGTCCGGGTGGGACGTTTGTCGCCGCCGGGTTTGTCGTTCACAACAAGGGGTGCTTCCTGCCAGACACGCCAATTCTGCGCGCCGACGGAACACACGTTGCCATCAGTGCGGTTCGAGTTGGTGACAAGCTGCTCGCTTTCGATGACAGTGGCGCGATTGTGACGGCCACGGTGCGCAACGTACTCACGCACGACGTGGAGGAATACCTCGTTGTTCGCACCGATCAAATCGAGTTGCGGGTCACGGCAGAGCACCCGTTTTACGTCGGCGACGGCACGTTCAAGACGCTGGAAGCGCTGCGGATTGGTGACGCCATCTACGCCGTCGTAGCGCGGGCGTCTCGCCCGTTTGCCGTTGAGGC